>NZ_JBKWZF010000002.1:0-206653 GCF_046991905.1 Finegoldia sp.
AAATTTTTAGAAGAACTATTTGAGTTGAGGGATTATGAATAATTTAAAAGAATTTTTGAACGAAGAATACTATGACAAATATAAGGGCAAAAACTTGGTAGTCTACATTTATCCAAAAGATAACACAAGTGGATGTACGATAGAAGCAGACGGATTTTCCGAAATTTACGACGAATTTCAAAAACTAAACACAGAAGTTGTCGGAATAAGCAAAGACACTGAAAAAACTCACGAAAATTTCAGAAAAAAACAAGGACTAAAACAAGAATTGATATCCGACCCAGAAAGAATATTCTTGAACAATTTTGGTTGCGTTTACAAGGGCAAAATGTTCGGCAAAGAAGTTACCAAAACAGAAAGAAGCACATTTGTATTTGACAAGGATATGAACTTGGTCAAAGAATTCAGAAAAGTAAAACCAGACGAAAATCCACAAGAAGTGTTGGATTTCGTACGAGATAATCTAAATGACTGATAGATATAACATTTACAGCAAATATCTCAAAGAACATTACGGAGAAAAAGTCTACAAACTTCCGATAAAATTGGACTTAACATGCCCGAACAGAGACGGAAGGCTTGGGCGTGGTGGTTGCATTTACTGTCACGAAGAAGGTGGAAGCTTTGAAAACAAAGAAAAACACCTTTCCATTCGTGAACAATTAGAAGAGGATAAGCAAACCATCGAGAAAAAATACAACGCCCACAAATTCATATCGTATTTTCAAAACTATTCCAACACGTATATGCCACTTGATTTGTTTCGAAAATACGTAAATGAAGCTGTGATTGACAACGTCGTTGCAGTTAGCATATCCACAAGACCGGATTGCATAGCTCGTGAACACTTGGAAATACTAAAACAACTTCAAGACGAAAAAAACGTCGACATCATCATAGAGCTTGGACTGCAAACATCGAACAACAAAACACTGAAGATAATCAACAGACAACACACAGTTGCTGATTTTATCCAAGCGTGTCTTCTAATCAAAGAATACGGATTTAGAATTTGTACGCATGTAATACTGGCACTTCCTTGGGATGATATGGACGATGTGAGAGAAACTGCGAAGCTATTGTCGGTATTAAAAGTTGACGAATGCAAAATCCATTCTCTATACATTCCCAAACACACAATACTTGCAAAGTGGTACGAAGAAGGAAAAGTGAAACTCAAATCACTGGACGATTACGTAAATGAAGTTTGTGAATTTTTGAAATATTTGGATAAGGATATCCTGATTCAACGATTAGTCGGAAGAATGCCCGAAGAGACTTCTGTGTTTTGCAACTGGAATACAAGTCACTGGAAAATACAAGATATGATAATTGAAAAAATGGAACGAGAAAATATTTTCCAAGGTGATAATTTTAGTAAAAGAATGGGTATAATAATATAAAGTAAATTAAACTTTTTAAAATGGTTTAAGAAAGGATGATAATAATGGTTAAATTTGTAGTAGGTCCTAAAGGCAGCGGAAAAACAAAATGGTTGATAGACAAGGCCAACGACGAAAAACAAAACAAAAACGGTAACATAATATTTATAGACTCTGATGACAAGCACATCTTCTCACTTGATCACTCAGTAAGACTTATAGATGCATCGACATTCCACATCTCAAGTCCAGAAAGTTTGTATGGATTTTTGGCAGGAATAATGTCACAAGATTTCGACATCGAAACAATTTACGTAGACGGAATTTACTCAATCGTTGAAATGACAGAACAACAATTAGAAGAATTCCTAGAAAACTTGGAAGTTTTATCAAAAGAAGCCAATGTTAATTTCTTCATAGGAATGAACAAAGAAAAATCAAGCTTACCAGCAAAATACCATGAAGATACAGTGGAATTGCATGAATAATACCTTCACGATAGACCCTTTTATGAGGGTCTATTTTTATGGGAAAAAATTGTTGAATTGGTTGATTGCAAAGACAGTATCATTTCACAGTAAAATCAGAAAACTGATTTGCACTAATATCTGGCTTACGAAAATAAAAAAATCCTCACGCTCATGCCCCTAAAATCTCAAGTGCGCCTACGGCTGGCGCGAGTGAGATTTTTGACGGGTCATTTCGCTTGGATTTTTGGTTATTTTCTCCAGACGATATTCTTAGCAAATGCAGTAATCTGATTTGTTTCACTGAAAAAGGGAGTGGAAATTTTTCGCAACATAAACATACGGAATAAAAGTCGTAACATGCCTCGTCTGGCTTACGCAAATTGGCAAATTCTAACCTCGAAATTCTAAAATCTCAAACTCGTGCTACGCACTCAGACAATGAGATTTTTTAACGAATTTCTTCGATTGAATTTGACACAATTTACTCCAGATGACTCGCTTAGTTACGATCTTTTATTAGAGTGCTAAGTGTGTTTTTGACAGCAGTAATCTGATTGTTTCACTGACAAAAAGATGTATTGCATACCACTTATAGACACTCCTAAAATGCATATTTTTTCACAAAATACTTGACAAAAAAGTGGGATGCGGGGTAGAATGAAATCGTAATCATAGATTTAGGAGGATATAATGCTTTTAGAACTAATAATTAAATACTTGATAATAATTACTCTTACATTCTGCCATGAAATGGGGCATATTTTAATGTGTATTATTTTCTTTAAATGTAAAGACTGGAAAATAGATATGGGTATTGGGAAGGTTTTATTTGAAACTAAAAGACTTATTATAAGACCCATAATTGTTGTTGGGAAAATACTCCCACAGTTGGATGGGGAATATTATAATAGCAAGAGCAAATTACAAAAAATAATGATTCCATTAGGTGGACCATTATTTAATTTAATAGTACTGATTGTTACAATTCCATTATCAATAAATGAATGGAAAATGATAGCTGGATATTCACATCTTTTTCAAGAATCAATAAAGTTTTTGTTGCGATTTAATCAGGCGCAACTTTTCTGGACTTTGTTACCAATTTATTACAAAAGAGATATGCCTAGCGACGGTAGAAGAATAATTGAAATAATTAAAAACTGATTTGTTTTTTATTTTACATAATTGAGGTTATAATGCTTAACTTATTAATGAAAATCGTAATATTTTATTTTGTTTATCAAGTTTCACAAATTCTGCATGAGATAGGACATGCTGTTGCATATCGAGTAGCATATAAATCAAAAAAATGGAGAATCGAAACAGGAAGAGGCAAAGAGATATTCAAATCAAAAAGGATTAGAATATGTTTATCACTAGCTGACGGAGTATGTTACTTTGATGATGATTATGAAGATTGGTATTACAAGAGAAATTTTATTGTCTTTTTAGCGGGGCCACTTGTTAACATCATTTTATTTGCATGTATGATTCCTTTTATCTACGATATCAATCATTCCACTAATGTAGGTAGTTTTTACCGAAATATAGTATTTATTACATTTTATGTTAATCTCTGGAAGGCTTTTTTTAGCTTATTACCAAAAGAATACGAAGGTGCTAGAGCGAAACAATCTGACGGACTTCAATGCCTAAACGCAATAAAAGGGATGAAAAAAAGAACGAAAATTTAATACTTTTTAACACCAAAAATCCCTTGCCACACGACAAGGGATTAATTATTATAATTTAGTTCTATCATCATCGGAGTTTGCGATTTAGGATAATGATGAGACGGAGGTGTCATTTCTAAGTAATAATGCACTTAAGAATAGAGATAATGATATAAATACGAAGATATATTTGTAATTGAAAGATGAAATATACGAGTTTGCCAACAAGAATACTACTTCGAAGACATCAGCGAAGAAGCTAAATGCTGATAACATGGTTGCTCTGTGATTTTTGAAGCCTATTGTGTCTATATAATTGTTTTGGATTTTTTCAATAAATATCCCCAAGACAGACAAGATTGTTGGAAGTATAATCATCAACAACACTACAGCTTTTCCAGATATCACACATAATCCAGCAAAGAACGATGATGCAATAACTGAAAATAATCGAACTTTGTTCCATGCTTTTTGTTCTCCTAGATATTTTATGATAAATGTTTGTGAGAGTTGAAGTCCCGAGTAAGCTAGGATGAGTGGCGACACTATGTTTTCCGAATATCCATTGTCAATTATGACTTTTACATAGAAGAAGTTGATCAACAAAAATGACAAATTAAACAACGACACGATTAACACGATTACTCTGAAAGTTTTATCATGTACCAATAGTTTCAATGTTTTTGATAAATCAAATTGTTCCTCAGTTTCTAATGAGTTGTCGGTATCTGGAATAAAAATAGAAATCACAGTTGCGATTGTATTTGCAATTATGGTTACCCAAATCAAAGTGTTAATGTTCCATTTTGAATTAATAAAAGGAAATATTACGGTTGATACGATAAAAGCGATCGTTCCCCAATTATAGAACTTTGAAATATTATTACTGTAATTATCATCACCGAAAAGCTTGTATATGTAGGCGCTTATTGTTCCGGAATTCAATGCAAAAGCAATTCCTTCAAGCAAGGCTTCCACAGCAAAAAACATAAAATTATTGGCTATCAATAAAATTATCCTGGCAGTTAGCATAGTAAACTGTGCGAGAACTATTGACTTTTTTAGCCCGATTTTATCCGTCAACACACCTAATGGGAATTCAAAAACCATACAAGTAACAGACAGTATCGCCTGTAACACAAAAAACTGGGACAAACTAATTCCTCTATTGGTTCTAACCAACAATGCAACAGGTGCATAAAATATTAAATTGGAAAATAAATTCATTGCATATATTTTTCTTGAAGTTTTCATAGATATATTATAACTCTTTTTTTCAATAAAATATGCTCTTTAACACCAAAAAATCCCTTGCCACACGACAAGGGATTGATTATTATAATGTAGTTCTATCATCATCGGAGTTCATCAACAATTGATAAACTTGGATTTCTCCGATTAACTTCAATTCTTCAAAGCCACGGCGGCGAAGTTCATCACGTTCGTGTTCGTTTTCGTAATTTGCATCTGTTTTGAAGTAGTTTTCCAAAATCTCAGACACTTTTTCTTTATTATTTGCGTTTTTAAGTACTTCTTCTCTAATATACATAATATACCTCCTACATTTGTGGTTATCTTACATATAATTATACCCCAAAAACACACAAATCTACCTTATAATATTAATTCCATCTTCCACAACGTATTTCAAATCACAATTACTCAACAAACCATTCATCCACGCACGACGGAATTCATCGTAAACTTCAGAAGGCTCGCCGTAGTTGTAATACTGTTCGTGCACATCAATTCTCTTAACCCAACGGAACTCTCCATCATCTGATTCCACTGGCAAATTCGCCATATCGCAAGGCATACCGTCCAAGAATTTATCGGACATAAATTGAAAAGCATCAGAAGCATCACCTGAGAAATCCTCCTTAGCACCAAAATCATAGGCGATTTTAAGAGCATCTTCAAGCTTTTCTTCTTTTTTCAGCTCACTCAAAACCATCGCCAAATTATCCTCGACAATTCCAACTCTCACTTGTAACCATCCGTGAATATTGTCCGTGTCAATCAAATCCTCCAACTCTCCACGTTCAATATTTTTCAAATCAACATTTTCATCCAACAACTCACTCATCTTGCGTGTAATCTCATCAACGTAATTTATCTTATCGAACATTATATAATGAATTTTTCCTAAAAATCTTGACATATTATCCCTCCATTTTTTTGATTATATTATACTGATAACAGTTACAATAATCCGTAACCATTGTTACGTAGTATAATTAAATTGAAAAGAAAAATTCTTAGAATTAGCTCATAAACCAAAGAAAAGTTGAACATTTGAACACGGAAAAATTAAATTCTAAGCATCATAAAATAATAAAAAAACAAATAATTGTAATAATATTTAAGCACAACACAATAAGTGATTAGGAATAAAGCAAATACACTACATGTTGGTTTTGAAATAAAAAATGCTGAATAACAAATTGCATAACTATTCTGCAAAATATATACTCAAAAAGAATTTGAAAAATTTATTGTAATATTTAAAAGTATATAGTATAATAAGCATAAGACGTAATGTAGTGAGTTGAAGCAAACTGTACTATGGATAAAACATTAGATAAATATTAACGATAATGATAATTTGGAAGTCGTAATACAAATGCGGAATATAAAATAACATTCTTGTAAATAGAATGAAAAATTAAATAGAATGAAAAATGTTTTCATCAAATACTAGTATGATTATAACTACTAGAAATAGTAGTTACAATAAGTTAGGATGTGAACTTACCGAACCTAACGCTTGTGGACATTATCCTTGGGAGATTATTGGATGGTGGACGAAACAAGAACACCTTTTTGATAAAATAGGTGAAGTTCAGTTGTTGTAATACCTTTTATAGGTAGACAATTAATAATAAGGAATGGCAAGAAATTGCTTGGAAACGAATTTGATTTAAATAGCATTGAATTGCAAAAAAATTTAAAAGGAGGAGACAAATTCCACCCGAAAGGGAAGTTTCCATTGTCAAAATATTATGAAACTTAATAAGAAATTATTAATGGCTGCACTTGCAGGTGCAATTGTAGTAGGTGGCGGAGTTAATACATTCGCAGCTGATCAAAACATACCAAAAACACCAGAAGCCAAAGATCAAGGAATGTTCGTAGGTAAAGAATACAAAGCATCTACTGAAAAAGAAGTTAAAAACGAGCTTGTAGCAGCAAAGAATGCAGCAAAAGCAAAATTAGAAAGACTTGGAATAAAAAATCCAAAGATTTATGAACAAATTGAAAAAGCAAAAAACAGCGCTGTATTGGACAATTTCGTTGAAACAGTTGTAAAATCTAATGCTGCTTCAAATCCTGGCAAAGAAGAAGAAGATAATATACCAGAAGATAGTCCATACTACAGACAAACACCATTTGCTTACAGAACTAAAGAAGAAGCTGAACAATCAGCTAAAAAAGCTTTAGAAAATGAATTATTAAACCCTGGTCATATAAATAACGGTTATGAAGTTGTACAAAAAGCAGATGGAAACTGGGATTATGTGTTAAAGATTATTGATAAATCAGAAGATAAAAAACCAGAAAACAAAAAACCTGAAAACAAAAAACCAGAAAACAAAAAACCAGAAAACAAAAAACCAGAAAACAAAAAACCTGAAAACAAAAAACCAGAAAACAAAAAATCTGAAAACAAAAAACCAAACAACAAGAAACAAAACACTGATTCTCCAAAGAAAAAGAAAAAATTTGCATTACCAAAAGCTGGTAACGAAGCTGAAATCTTAACTTTAGCAGCAGCTTCATTATCAAGCGCTGCAGGTGCTTTCATTTCACTTAAAAAACGTAAATAATTAATCTCAAGATACAAGATTAATTGAAAATGGGACTAATTTCGGTCCCATTTTTTAATGCGAAAAACTGATACGAGATGTATCAGTTTTTTTGTGATTATTATTTGGTGAGCATGTCCAAGTTTGTCGTATAATCATCTATCAAAAGCCTGGCGAGTTTCGCTTTTTGAATTTTGTCTTCGATGCTTTTCTTGGATTCTAGTGTTGTGATTTTTTGATTATTCGCAAGTATTATGTGTCCTGTTTTTATTTCTTCGATGGATTCGATGTTGAACAGTCCATAACTTCCATCGTTTTTGGATATTGGTTTTCTGACTTTGATCATGCAGTACGTTCCGTTTTTAAAACAAATAGGAGGATTTTTGGTTATGTTCAAGGATTTTTTGATTAATTTCTTGGCCTCTGTGATGTCTATTAATTGGTTGCGGGCGATTTTTTTGATGCAGCAATCCAATGAACAATAATTGGTAGTGGTGAAATCATTAAAATAAAGTTGGACTGCATTGCCGATATTGTCTACGTATATCGGAATGATTGCTTGTAATTGTTTCATTGATTCTCCTTTTATTTTATGATAATTTTATTATAACAGAACATACGTTCTTATTCAAGCGTTTTCAATTTGAATTTACAATGAATTGGTTTGTTTTGTGAAGAATGATGATGATTTTTTACAAAATAGTCGAATAGTTCACGCTATTACTATCTGTTTTGGTGTGGTTTTACGTTTCATTCTTGATTAATAAAATCTTCTTATCGATTGTAAAATTGAGTAAAAGGAGATGGAAATCATGAATTTTGAAGAGATAGATTATATTGTGAACAACAAAATTTTGAATGATAAGAGAATTTATAAGGCTTTTGAGCCGTTGATTATTAGTAGTATAAAAAAATATTATGATAGGGCGGATATTTTTGAGGAGCTTGTGGATGATGGCAAGACTGAGATTATGTATGCGATTATGGAGTATGATGCTTCGAAGAAGGTTCCGTTCAATTATTATTTGAAGCAGAGGTTGAGGTTTTTCTATTTGAAGAAGAATCCTAGAAGAAGTATTTCTTCGTTGAATTATACTAATGAGGATGGTGATGAGGTGATGAATTTGATTGAATCTGATGAGAATATCGAACAGGATTTTGAGGATAGGTTGGAGATTAAAAGGCTTTATGAGAAGGTGCGTAAGCTTCCCGATAAGCAACAGAAGATTATTTATGAGAATTTCCTTAGAGAAAAAAGTGCGAGGGAGATTTGCAAAGAATTGAATATGAAGCAGTCGACATTCTACAATACGAGAAGCAAGGCTTTGGAGAATTTGCGCAAGATGTATTGAGCTTTGGGTGTGGAGTGGTGGGTTAATATAGATGGAATCGGTGCGATTCCATTTTTGTTTGCGTGGAAATATTTAAATGTATGCGTGGTGGTGCGTGAATTTTCGTGATTTGTGGTATATTATAATAAGTATATATTTTAATGAGGGGGACAAGGTGGATATTTTAGAGTTGATGCACAAAAGGAATTCTGTTAGAAAATACATAGATGAAGAGATTGATAATTCTGTGAAGGAGATTATTGAACAGAAGGTTGATGAGGTTAATCGTGAGTCGAGTTTGAATATAAGGGCTGTGTTTGATGATAAGGAAGGTTTTAATTCAAAGCTTGCGAAGTACGGAAAGTTTGAGAATGTGAATAATTTTCTGATTATGAAGGGTGTAGGCAATGATTTGAGCGAGACTTGTGGATATTACGGCGAGAAGCTTGTGATAGAACTTATGAATTTGGGTTTGGGTTCGTGCTGGGTTGCTCTTACATATAATAAGAAGAATATAAGAAAATACATGGAGCCTAACGAAAACTTGGTAATTGTGATTGCGTTCGGTATTCCTGCAAATTGGGGTTACGATCACAAAAGCAAGTTAGCTAAACAAGTGTCAAATGTGAACGAAGATTCACCACAATGGTTCAAAGACGGGGTTGATTGTGCGTTGAATGCTCCGACTGCGATTAATCAACAAAAATTCATGTTGACTTTGGTTGATGATAAGGTGAAGGCGAAGGCGAAATTTGCTCCGTCAGCCAAGGTCGATTTGGGAATTGTGAAATACCATTTCGAAGTGGGAAGTGGCAAGGATCATTCTATATGGATATAAATGTCAAAGAAATTGCAAAGATTGCAAATACTATTGATTATGCACTCATAAGGGTGTATAATAATATTAAGGTCAAAGAAAGTCAAAAACAAATTACGGGAGGTTTTTATGGAATATAAAGATTATTACAAAGTTTTGGGGGTGGACAAGAAGGCGAGCTCCCAAGAAATAAAAAAAGCATACCGAAAACTCGCCAAGAAATATCACCCCGATTTAAATAAAGGCGATGAGAAATCACAAGAAAAATTCAAGGAGATTAACGAGGCTTACGAGGTTTTGGGTAACGAAGATAAGCGTAAAAAATACGATATGTTTGGCTCCAATTATAATTTCCAAGGCGGACAAAACTTCGATCCGAATGCGTACGATTTTGGAAACTTCGGAGGATTTGGTGGTTTCGGCAAGAATTCTGGATCCTACACTTACACAACTGGTGGAAGTGGCGGAGGATTCTCGGACTTTTTCAATGCGTTTTTCTCAGGCGGACAAGGTAGCGGCGGAGGATTTTCCGATATTTTCGGTGGTTTCAAAAATGCCGGAAGAAAATCTCAACCAAGGCAAAGATATGACACAGATATTTCCGTTTCCTTATCAGATATCTACAACGGTGTAGAAAAAAGATTGGGACTTATGATTGGGGATAAAAGTGTCAACTTGAATTTGAAAGTTCCAAAAGGGATTTTGCCTGGTAAAAAGATTAAGGTCAAGGGCGAAAAATTTGGCGTTGACGGGGACATTTACGTGAAGATTAACCTGGTTGATGTGTACAACAAGCTTGAAGATCACAATATTATAAAGAAGGTTGAACTTAAACCATGGGAAGCTTATTTTGGGAAATCTATCAATGTTGAAACGATTAGTGGCGAAAGAATCAAGGTTAAGATTCCGAAAAATATCAAGACTAATCAAAGAATTAGAATTAAGGATAAGGGATTTGTGGATATGAAAGGTGTCAAAGGTGATTTGTATCTTGAAATTTCCATTGTAAATCCTACAAAATTAAACGAAGAACAAGAAGAATTATACAAAAAATTATACGATATTTCTGAATAATGTTAGGAGGTAAGGATTATGGATTTAAACAAATTCACACAAAAATCTGTTCAAGCAATTCAAGACGCACAAAATACTGCGATAAAATTGGGCAATCCAGAAGTAACGGATGTTCATTTGAGCTATGCGTTGTTGTCTGATTCAGATTCAATAGTTGCAAAGACTATTCAAAAATTGGGCGCAGATTACAAAAAAGTTGTGAGCGCTTTTAATCAAAAAATAGATTCTCTTCCTAAAAACGACAGTCAATCGAGTGTGTACCCTAGCACTGCTTTCCAAAGAATTTTGTTGAAAGCAGAGGACGAAGCTAAGTCCATGGGAGATAGTTTCGTGTCAGTGGAACACATTTTTATGAGTATTTTAGGAGAAAAAAACACTGTTAGTGCAGTTTTGTTGAAAGATTTTAATGTTAACAAGCAAAACTTCGCATCTAATTTGAAGGATTTGAGGGGAAATCAAAAGATAGATTCTGATAATCCAGAAGATACAACTGATGTGTTGACAAAATACGGTCGTAATTTGACTGATTTGGCGAAAGAAGGCAAACTTGATCCAGTTATCGGTCGTGACGATGAAATCAGACACAGCGTTAGGATTTTGAGTCGTAGAACGAAGAACAATCCAGTGTTAATTGGTCAACCAGGTGTTGGTAAGACTGCGATTGTGGAAGGTTTGGCGCTTAGAATTGTCAACGATGATGTCCCAGAAACTTTGAGAAATAAATCTATTTTTGCATTGGACATGGGAAGTTTGATTGCCGGTGCAAAATTCAGAGGAGAGTTCGAAGAAAGATTGAAGGCTGTTCTAAAAGAAGTGGCAGAATCTGATGGCAAAATCATTATGTTTATCGACGAAATTCACACTTTGGTCGGAGCAGGAAAATCAGAAGGCGCAATGGATGCAGCAAACTTGTTGAAGCCAATGTTAGCACGTGGTGAAATCAGAACAATTGGCGCTACAACGTTGGATGAATACAGAAAATACATCGAAACAGATGGTGCATTGGAAAGAAGATTCCAAAAAGTTTTAGTTGAAGAACCTTCAGTAGAAGACACGATTTCGATATTACGTGGTATCAAGGACAAATACGAGATTTATCACGGAATTAAAATCACTGACAACGCGGTAATCGCTGCGGCAACTTTGTCGGATAGATATATTACTGACAGATTTTTGCCAGACAAGGCTATTGATTTGATGGACGAAGCAAGTGCTATGGTTAGAACTGAGATAGATTCTATGCCTGAAAGCATCGACGAAACTAAGAGAAAAATATTGCAACTTGAAATCGAACGTGCTGCTTTGAATAAAGAAGAAGACGAGATGAGCAAGATTAGACTCGAAAATTTGGAAAAAGAATTACAAGATACTAAAAACGAGTTTGATGCGATGTATATGGAATGGACTCAACAAAAATCCAAGGTCGACGAAATCAAGGACACAAAATCTGAAATCGAAGCCGTTAAACACGAAATGGAAGAAGCTCAAAGAAAATACGATTTTGAAAAATTGTCTGAATTAAAATACGGAAAATTAGTAGAACTTGAAAACAAGCTTGAAGAATTGAACAAGAAAATGGACGAAGATGACAGTTCTATCATCAAAGAAAGCGTAACTGAAGATGAAATCGCAGAAGTTGTGAGCAAGTGGACATCAATTCCTGTGACAAAATTAGTGGAAACAGAACGTGACAAGATTTTGAATATGGACAAGTTGTTACACAAGAGAGTTGTGGGTCAAGATGAAGCTGTTACTGCTGTGACTGATGCAATCATCAGAGCTAGAAGTGGTTTGAAATCGCTCAACAGACCAATCGGTTCATTTATATTCCTTGGACCAACTGGTGTTGGTAAGACAGAACTTGCAAAAGCTTTGACTGAAAATATGTTTGATGACGAAAAGAATTTGATTCGTATCGATATGTCAGAATATATGGAAAAACACGCAGTAAGTAGACTTGTGGGAGCTCCTCCAGGATACGTTGGCTACGATGAAGGTGGTCAACTAACTGAAGCTGTCAGAAGAAAACCATACTCAGTGATTTTGTTCGACGAAATCGAAAAAGCGCATCCAGATGTGTTCAACATATTGTTGCAAGTTTTGGATGACGGACGTTTGACTGACAACAAAGGTAGAACTGTCGATTTCAAAAACACGATCATCATTATGACAAGTAACATTGGCTCGATGGATTTGATTGAAGGAATCGACGACAGTGGAAATATTTCTGATGAAAGCAGAAATTCTGTAATGGACGAATTGAAATCACGATTCAAACCAGAATTTTTGAACAGAATTGACGATATCGTAATGTTCAAACCATTGACAAAAGATGACATCTACAAGATTATCGAAAAACAAGTTTCATTGTTACAAAAACAATTGGAAGACAGACAAATCACCATCGAAATCGACGAATCTGCAGAAGATTTGATTATCGACAAAGCATACGATGTGTTGTACGGTGCAAGACCAGTTAAGAGATTTATCGAATCCAACGTCGAAACAAAACTTGGACGTGAATTGATAAAAGGAACTGTGACTGACAAGGACACTGTCGTTATCACAAATGTAGATGGTGAATTGGGAATTAAAAAGAAATAGATTTTGGGGAAATAGGCAACGGGGGTTGCCTATTTTTTTATTGGTATAATGAATAAAAGTCGTAACACGCATCGTCTGGCTTACGAAAATTGGCAAATTCTAATCTCGAAATTCTAAAATCTCAAACTCGTGCTACGCACTCAGACAATGAGATTTTTTAACGAATTTCATCGATTGAATTTGGCACAATTTTCTCCAGATGACTCGCTTAGTTACGAGCTTTTATTATTAGTGCTACAATAATTAAAAATAGGCAAGGTTTATAACGAGGAGAGGGAGAGGATTAAAAGTTGTAACACGCATCGTTTGGCTTACGAAAATTGGCAAATTCTAATCTTGAAATTCTAAAATCTCAAACTCGTGCTACGCACTCAGACAATGAGATTTTTTAACGAATTTCTTCGATTGAATTTGATACAATTTTCTCCAGATGACTCGCTTAGTTACGAGCTTTTATTGGAGTGCTACAATAATTAAAAATAGGCAAGGTTTATAACGAGGATAGGGAGAGGATTAAAAGTCGTAACACGCATCGTTTGGCTTACGAAAATTGGTGTAATAGACTAGACTGTTTCGGTTTATGATAAATCAGAAAACTGATTTGCACGAATATCTGTCTTCGGAAATTTGTGATTTCTAAATCTCAAAATCCTGAAATTTGAAGCTCGTGCTACGCACTCAAGCGGTCAAATTTCTGGCGGATTTTTTCGATTTGAAATCATGTAAATTTCCTACGAATGATATTCTTAGCAAATGCAGTAATCTGCTTTTATATATCTACAGGGATAAAAAGAGTAATATAAAAAATATCATTTTTAAATAGGCAAGTTTTATAATGGGGGAGAAGGAGATGAAATAAATTCTGTGTCGCGTAAAAAGTGGATTACCGATTTTGCTAAGAATATCATCTGGAGAAAATAACTAAAAATCCAAGCGAAGTGACCCGTTAAAAAATCTCACTCGTGCCAGCCAGAGGCGCACTTGAGATTTTAGGGTCACGAGTGCGAGGATTTTTTTATTTTCGTAAGTCAGATATTCGTGCAAATCGGTTTTGCACTTTTTGATAGCATACGCAACTTCAAAATCCTGCAATATTGCCCCCACCCACACCCCCCTTATAGCAAAAATCAACATTTCTTGTTACAATATTATTAGAGACAAATGATTTATGGCGTAAAATTATAACACGAGGAGTGACAATGAAGGTAAGAAAAGCGGTTATTCCTGCGGCGGGTTTTGGTACGAGGATGCTTCCTGCATCGAAATCTGTTCCTAAGGAGATGCTTCCAATCTACGACAAACCAACTTTGCATCATATTGTAAAGGAGGTTGTGGATTCTGGAATTACGGATATTTTGATTATTATAAGCAAGGATAAGGGATCTATCGAGGATTATTTTGATGTGAATTTCGAATTGGAATACGAATTGAACAAGAAGTCTTCGGAGATATCACGAGAAATTCACGAGCTTTCGAAGATGGCGAACATTTACACTATTAGACAGAAGAAGAAAAATGGTCTTGGAGATGCGATAAAATACGCAGAAAGTTTTGTTGGTGGTGAGCCTTTTGCGATTTTGTTGGGCGATGATATTATCTACAATACTTCTGATGAGCTTCCTTGTATCAAACAAATGGCTGATATTTACGAAAAGGAAGAGACGCCGGTTTTGGGTGTGCAAGAAGTTTCCTGGGATGATGTTGATAAGTACGGGATTGTGAATGGTGTGAAGACTTCGGATAGAATTACTGAGGTTGAGTCGTTGGTTGAAAAACCAAGTCGTGAGGAGGCTACAACTAACTTGGCAATTCTTGGAAGATACATTGTAACGCCAGATATTTTTCCGATTCTTCACGAAACAAAACCTGGCAAGAATAACGAAATTCAATTGACTGATGCTTTGAACAAGTTAGCTGAAAAACGCAAGATGATTGCGTATGATTTTATTGGCAAGAGATACGATGTCGGTAACAAGCTTGGTTTTGTGAAGGCTACGGTTGATTTTGCACTTCATGATGACAAAATAAAGGACGAATTGTTAGAGTTTTTACGAGAAAAATAATTATTAGCTATTGGCACAAGGTGTCAGTAGCTTTTTTAATGGAAAACAATTTATTGTGATAAAATAATACAGAGGTGTGTTATGAATATTGCAATCGTAGATGACGAAGAAAATATAAGAAATTTGTATAAGAAATACTGTGAAGAATGGGCAGATATCAACAAAATCGATTTGAAGACTGAACTTTTTACATCTGGTGAGAATTTTATATTCAATTACGATGAAAATGATTATATAGATATTTTATTATTGGATGTTGAGATGAAAAAAATTAATGGCGTGGAATTATCCAAGAGAATTCGTGAGAAAAATTCCGATATTCAGATTATTTTCATCAGTGGTTATCCAGAGTATATCGGATACGGATATGATGTTAATGCTTTGAATTTTTTGATTAAGCCTATAAAAAAGGAGAAACTTTTCGAACTTTTGGACAAGGCGACTAATCAAATGAACAACAAGGAAAAGTTCATTATAGTCAAGAACGACGGGATTAATACGAAGATTTCGTTGAAGGATATCTTCAGTTGTATTTCGGACAAAAATTACGTGGATATTTTCGCACAAAATAAAAGTTACAGAATTAGGATGACGTTGACACAACTATTGGATATGCTGGATGACAGATTTTTTAAGGTGAGTCGTTCGGAGATTATTAATATTGAAAAAATCGCAGAAACAAAGAAGGATTATGTTTTGTTGGAGGATGATAGCAAATTTTTGTTGTCAAATGCGAAGTTCAACGAGCTTAACAGAAAAATTATTGAGTTTTATTAGGTGAGATATGAGATTTTTGAGTAAAATTAGGATTTTGTTTTCTAAAAAAGATATTTTTGAATATCAACAGCAACTGTTGAACACTCATTACCAAGAAGTGGAGAATATGTACCGTGATATCAGAAAATTTCGCCACAATTACAGAAATCACTTGCAAACTTTGCGCTCTTTTGTGGCTGAAAATGATATGGAATCTATCAAGAACTACTTGGATAATTTGGATGAGAATTTGCATTCAATAGCACCTGTGATTAGAACAGGAAATAGGATGGCGGATGCTATTTTGAATTCCAAGATAACTATGGCGACTAATGAAAATATAAAATGCATTGCCGACTGCAAGATTTCAAATATTTTGGATACAAAAGATATCGATTTGGCGACGATTATAGGGAATTTGTTCGACAATGCGATTGAATCGGTGAGAAATTTGCCAGAAGAGGATAGATTTATCAGGATTTATATGGATATGAAGGGCAATAAATTGTACATTTCATTTACTAACAAGACAAGTAGCAAAAAACAGGAGAAGTTTGGCAGAATTTTCAAGTCGACAAAGGGCGAGAACAGAGGTCTAGGACTTATCAGTGTCGACGAAATCGTTGACAAATACGACGGTTACATCAACAGAAATTCAGAGGACAATGCTTTTACGACGGAGATTTTGATATAGTCATCCCTGTTTTTGATATGCTTATCCCTAAAACGAAAATACGATAGTATTTCGGTTAAGATATTATTGGGAGGTAATTATGAAGAAAAATTATTCTACAAATGATAATATTAAATTTATGTTCAATCTTGCGTGGAACAACCAAAAAAGTTTGATTTTCATGCTGATAATTATGGCTATCACAACTGCTGGAATTGATATTTTACAGTTGTACTTTACTCCACAAATTATCAAAATGGTTGAAAGCTCACAAGATTTCAGAACGATTATGCTTACAGTTGTCGTGTTTGCGGTCTTGATTTTCGTCTGTTCAGCGACAAAAGAGTCGTTGGATTTGAGGATCTTGCCAAAGAAAATCTACATTCGAACTTTGATGTTAAATCAATGTATTGAAAAATTCTTGTCGATGGATTATGAGATGATTTTGGACAAAAATGTTTTGGATTTATCCGAAAAAGCGAACGTAAACTTAGAAGGAAATGATCAAGCTACAGAACACATCTGGATTACGATGAAAGACGTTTTGTATTTACTAATCAGCACAAGTGTGTATTTGATTTTACTTGCAAGGCTTCCTATTTTCATAATTTTGGTGTCGATTATCGCTAGTTTGATTAGTTTTCTGTATTCCAAAAAATTTAAACAATGGAAGTACGATAACAGGAAAACTCAGGCTAAATTTGAGAAGGAATTCAACTACATTTATTCAGTGAGCAGTCAAGAATACTCAAAAGATATCAGAATGTTTGGCCTAGGAAATTGGCTGGACGATATATACGACAGCGTTTTTGTGTTGTACGATGATTTCTTGAACAAGATGGGTAACAAAATGTTGATGGCAGATTTCTTGGATTGCATGTTCAACCTTTTGAGAAATTCCGTTACATATTATTATTTGATAAATTTTGCAGTAAATGGCAAGATCGATGCCAGTATGTTCTTGTTGGCTTTTTCTGCACAAACAAAATTCGGATACGATGTTCAAAGATTGTTCAATTTTCTGAGTGTGCTTTTTATGGAAGCAAAGGACATCGCAACTGTAAGAGAGTTTGTGGATTTGGAAGAAAAGTTCAAAAAGGATGGAGGAATCGAATTAAATCCTGACGAGGATATTACGATAAAATTCGAAAATGTGGGATATAAATATCCTGGTAGTGACGAATATGTTTTGAAGAATGTGAACTTTCAAGTCAACCCACAAGAAAAGGTCGCTGTAGTTGGGCTCAATGGATCGGGGAAAACTACGTTGATTAAACTTTTGATAGGATTTTTGGATCCAACAGAGGGTCGTGTGCTTGTCAATGGGATTGATTTGAGAGAACTCAACAGAAGAAAATATTACGAGATTTTCTCTGCGGTGTTCCAAGATTATTCGATATTGCCAGAAACTATTTACATGAATGTAACTCAATCAAAATCTACAGATGATGTGGAAGGCGTGGAAGAAGTGTTGAAATTGGCAGGACTTTACGATAAGGTTAAGGAATTTCCAAATGGTGTATTCAACACGATTGAAAAATATATCTACCAAGATTCACCAGTTTTATCAGGTGGAGAAACTCAAAAACTACTTCTTGCAAGAGCTTTGTACAAGAATTCGAAGTTTTTGATATTGGATGAGCCGACAGCAGCGCTTGACCCATTAGCAGAAAGAGATTTGTACAACAAATACAATGAACTAACGAAAAACCACACATCGATTTTTATTTCTCATAGAATGGCTTCGACGAGATTTTGCGATTACATTTTGCTGATTGGAAATAAGGGGATTGAAGAACGTGGAACTCACGAAGAATTGATGGAAAAAGGCGGAACGTACAAGTATTTGTTCGACACTCAAGCGAAATATTACAGGGAGGACTACAATGCAAAAGAATCTTAAATTATTCAAAGATACTTGGAGTGTTTTGTGGAAAAATTACAAAAAACTTATCATCAACTACACTCTTAACTGTTTATTCTCAGCAGTTTTCCCGTTAATTAGTATTTACGCATCTGCTAGAATGATAGATGGAATTGTCAACAAGATGCCTGTACAATTTGTAGGTAAATGGGCAGTAATTGCGTTGTTGTCAGTGTTCTTCGTTCAAATTATTCTAGCTTTGACGAATAAAATCCAAAACACGTACAATGACAAGAAATACGAGATATTTTTCCACATTTTATCCGAAAAATACAATGAATTGGATTACAAACAATCCCAAGACACAGAAATTATTGGAGAAAAATCGAATATAGAACAAAACATAAACTTCGGTGAATTCGGAATTATAAGAGTTCTTTACGCATACGATATGATATTGGAGTCTTTATTGGCGATGATAGGTAGTTTGGTGTTGTCGTATCAATTTCTCATTACAAGCTGGAATGCACCAGAAAGTTTTTCGTTTCTGAATAGCGTCTGGATAAATGTTTTGTTGATTGCAGTGGTTGTATTTTTATCGTGGATTTCACAGAAAATTAACGCAAAACAATTTGAAATTTGGCATAAAATAAATGAAGAAGGAAAATTTGGAAATCGAGTGTTCTCATTTTATTTTTTAGGATGAGAGATCAATATAGAATGCTTGATACTAGAATGTATCGTCAATATAACATTGCATCTAATATGCTTAATGAATGTGGGATTTTCAATCCTGGTGGAGTTTTCGACAGAATTATGTCCACAGAAGGTGTCACATACAAAATACTCAGCGAATTTTTCTCGAAATTACAAGTTTTGTTGATTTATCTTGTCGTAGTATCCAAATCATTGCTCGGAGCTATTTCAATAGGAATGCTCAGTCAATATTTGGGAAGTTTGATAAATTTTACGAGCAATTTGTCGAAATTCTTGGAAGGAGTTGCATTGTACAAAGGAAACACTCCGTACGCAGAACTTACGATGGATTATTTGCATAAAAAATCGGAGTTTTACAATGGAAGTTTGACTACGGAAAAAAGATCCGACAAAAAATACGAAGTTGAATTCAAAAATGTCAGCTTCAAATATCCTGGAACTGATAATTGGATATTGAAAAATATCAATTTGAAATTTGACCTTGGCAAAAAATTGGCGATTGTAGGGCAAAACGGTTGTGGAAAGACTACTTTTGTGAAGATATTGATTAGATTTTACGATGTTACTGAAGGGGAAATCTTGCTGAATGGAATTAACATCAAAAAATACAGATACGATGAGTATTTGAAAATATTCTCAGTTGTATTCCAAGATTTTAATTTGTTCGCATATCCATTGGCACAAAATGTCGCTTCGGGAATGGATTACGACGAAGAAAAAGTAGTTCAATCGCTCAAAGATGTCGGAATGTACGATGATGTTCGAAAATGGGACAAGGGAATCCAAACTTATCTGTACAAAGATATTGACGAAAATGGAATCAGCGTTTCCAAAGGTCAAGAACAAAAAATCGCCATTGCAAGAGCGTTGTACCAAGACAGTCCGTTCTTGATATTGGATGAACCGACTGCGAGCCTTGACCCTATAAGTGAAGCTGAAATTTACGAGAAATTGGGCGAAATAATCAAAGACAGAACTGCGATTTTTATCTCACATAGGTTATCTAGTTGCAAATTCTCCGACAAAATTATCGTGTTCGACAAAGGGAAAATTGCTGAAACTGGAGATCACGACAGCTTAATAAGCAAGAACGGAATGTACAAAAAATTGTGGGATGCACAGGCGGAATTTTATGTATAAAAAATGATTTTATTTCCTCAATATGTGGTATAATTTTTATTGAGGAGGAAGGTATGAATAAAAAGAAATTATTGATAGCTTTTTTACTAGCATTTTCCATGACTACAGGAATTAGTTATGCGGAAGAAGAAAACATTATTTCACCTAAAGTTGAAGTAAATGACACACAACTAAATCCTGAAAATAGCACAAAACAAGAGGAAAATTCTATAGAAAAGTCTAATCAAAAAGAAAACCAAAAAGAAGAACAACCACAAGAGGAAAAAGAACAACACAAGGAAGTTCTTACGGACAAAAATGTAGCTGAAAGAGTCGAAGGACATGACAGATTTGAATCTGCAAATAAGATTCACGATGAGTTTTTCGACAAGGCAGAAGAAGTTGTACTTACATCCAGCGATGTTTTCGCAGATGCTATAAGCTCTGGCAACATCACTGATGGCAAAATGCCTATTTTGTACACAGAAGGTTCATCTTTAAACGCAAAAACTAAAAAACAACTTCAAGACAGAAAAATCAAAAAAGTTCACATCATTGGTGGCGAAAAGACTATCAGCAAAGATGTTGAAGAAATTTTGAAAAAAATGGGAATCGAAGTTGAAAGAATCGATGGACACGACAGATACGCTGTTAACGCAAAATTAGCCAAGAACAAGAAGGACGCTGATACATTAGTATTTGCAAGTGGAGAAAATTATGCAGATAGTTTGAGTTCTGTTGGCCTTGCAAACAAAACAAAATCTCCAATCCTTTTGGTTCAAAAAAACACACTACCTACATCTATCAAAGAGTATTTATCATCAATTGATAAGACAAAGATTTTAAAAAGCTATATCGTAGGTGGAACTAACAGCATTAGCGATTCTGTAAAAGCAGAAATCGACAGCATTCTTAACTTAAAATCTACAATAATTGCAGGTCACGACAGATACAAAACAAGCGTTGAAGTATCTAAGATTGCTTATCCAAACGCTAAGAAGGCAATATTTACTACAGGAGAAGTGTATGCAGATGCATTAGCAGCAGCTCCAGTTAGCCAAAAAATCGACGCTCCAATTGTTTTAGTTCCAAAAGATAATATCCAATTGGAAAAAGAAGCAAACTCTTCTAACAAAACTCAAACTCATGAAAACTACTTGAAAGGTTTAAATGTAGAAGAAAAATCATACGTATTTGGTGGCGAAAAATCTATCTCAGATGATTGCTACACAAATATTAAGAATGCTTTATTAAAGAAAGATTTAATCAAGGTTTATAATATTGACAGAAAGCTATTCAAATTAAAAGATTACGTTGTTAACAACAAAGCTGTTTCTTTGTTAGCTGAAATGAAAGATCAAGCGAAAAAAGTTATCGATGTTGCAGTTAATAAGATTTTGAAGGTTGTTAAAATCGAAGATAAATGGGTTAATTTATCATTCAACGGAATTAGCGGATGGGTAAGACCAGAAGGATTCAAATACTACAATCCAAAAGATTTTGCTCCAGTTCACATTACAGTTCCAAATATCATGAACCAAATTACACCAAAATCTCAACGTGGCATTAAACAAAAAGCAGCGCCAATAGGTTGTGAACCAACAGCAATGTATCACGCATTGCAAGCAAAAGGTTATGCATTGAAATACACTTACAATGAATTTTTGAATCAACTTCCAATGAACACTAACAATAACAACACTGGTTTTTCAAAGAATCCTTACGTTTGGGACGAATATTACCACACAAAAGTTATGGCAACATATATGAATCCAGAACCAATGACTAAATTTGCGAATAGATTTGCAAATGGCAAGGCAGAAAATATTTCTGGTTCAAGCATGAGAGATATAGTTGCAGAACTTCAAAACGGTAACACAATTATGTATTATGGAACTTTGAGATGGGAAAAACCAAGATGGTCTACAAATGTTTACGGAAAGAGATTTTTCGCAAATAACCACGGAATTTGTATCAATGGATACAATGCACAAACAAACAGATTTACATTTGCAGATCCATGGTATTCATACGAAATTACAAAATCATATCAAAAATTAGCAGAAAACTACTTGTCAAGACAAATGGCAGTAGTAGTTAGATAACAAAAGATGGTCTCTTTTACAGGGACCATTTTTATTTGCTTTTTTACTGAAATATTTTTATGTAAATGATACTATTTTAGTAGGATAAAAAGATTAAAAAAGATTTCACAATAATATAATTACAAATATAATAATGGAATCTAATAAAAGAGATACAGTATTAATAATTAAAGGAGAAAATTTCATGAAAAAGAAGAAAATTTTGGGATTGATGCTAACTGGAATTATTTTAGCAAACGTTATGCCACAAGTGTCATTGGCAGCTAATGATTACAATGTGAAAAGAATTCAAGGTAAGAACAGATACGAAACTTCTCTTGAAGTAATGAAACGCATGAATAAAACTGAAAAAGCTGTTCTAGCTGATGGAAGAAATTATCCAGACGCATTGTCCGCAGCTCCTCTTGCAGTTAAGAAATCTACAGGAATTTTATTGTCAGATGATACTGCAATTGACAACATAAAAGCATATACAGACAAAAGTTCTATCAAAGAAATTAATATCGTAGGTGGAGAAAATTCTGTATCTAAAATTCAACTTCAAAAATTAACGGGTGAATACAAACCAGAAAAGAAACCTGAAAAGAAACCAGAAAAAAAGAACCAAAAAATACTGAAAATAAAACAGCAAAAAACACAGATTTGTCTAACTTTAACATCAACACACCTTTGTCACAAAGAGAAAAAGAGCTTGCTAACTTGGTGAATGAATACAGAAAATCAAAGGGATTGAAACCTCTTAAGATTTCAAAATCATTGACTTTTGTAGCAAGAACTCACAACAATGACCAAAACCTATACTATAACGAAAATTGGAAGGACAAAAGAGGATTGCCAGCAAATCTTCATAGCTGGTCAAACAAAGGGAAATGGACTCCAGTAATGTACACTTCAGATCATAAATACGCAGAAGGAATGTGGAATAAACCATCAGAACTTACGGATTTTAAAGTTGATGGATTTGAAATTTCAGCAGAAGGATATTTCGAAGCGGATGAAAGTGCAGAATTTGCATTAAAAATGTGGAAAGAATCTGAAGGACACAACGCTGTACTTACAGGACAAGGAAATTGGAATAGCTTATCTGTAATGGGAGTATCCATTAATGGAGATCATGCAGATATTTGGTTTGCAGATGAAACTAACGATCCGGCAGGATTTTTCAAACTAAAATAAAATGTGGGAGAGGCAACTAGCCTCTCTTATTTTTTTTGAGAAAATTTAAACGAAATTTCCTTTATTCACTTAGTTTGTTATGATATAATTGTTAAGGAAATTAATGAGGGGGTTTTTATGGGAGAATATAATATTTTTGATATTTTGGGACCTGTAATGATTGGACCATCTAGTTCTCATACTGCAGGTGCTTGTAGAATAGCTAAGACTGCTCTTATGATCGCTGGAAATGAGTTCATAAAAGTTGAGTTTGATCTTCACGGATCATTTGCAAAAACTTATAAGGGTCACGGTACTGACAGAGCTTTATTAGCTGGAGTGTTGGGAATTGAACCAGACGATATTAGACTTAGGGATTCATTTGCAATCGCAGATCAAAGAGGAATTGATTATGTGTTCAGAGAAGCTGACTTGGGGGATGTTCATCCAAACACTGCAAAAATAACATTTACATACAAAGATGGAACAACTATGTACATTGTCGGCTCATCAATCGGTGGTGGGAATATTGAAATCATCGATATCAATGGAATAGCTGTTCAATTTACAGGAAGTTATCCTACAATTTTATTGAAATACGTGGATGTGAGAGGAATTATTGCCGATATTTCGTCTGAACTTGCCAGAAATGGCTACAACATCGAAGGAATGAAGACGTTGAAAAACGACGGAATTGTTACTTTGATTATTGAATTGGATAAAAATATTGGCGAGGATTTGACAGAACATTTGTTAAAAGATAAGAGATTTCTTTTCACAAAATATATTCAACGAAATTAAGGAGAGTTTATGTTTGATACATCATTAGAAATAATTAATACTGTTAAAAAAGAAAACAGACCTTTTTACGATTATGTTATAGAAATAGAAAACGAAAGAACTGGCAAATCTGAAGAATTTATCAGAAGTGAATTGTCACACATGTTAGATGTTATGGAAAAATCTGCGACAGATTTCTTGGAAACACCTTCAGTGACTAACCAAAAAATGATTGACGGATTTGCACATAAAATGCACGTGTATGCACACGAAAATGAACCTATTGTCGGAGAATTTAACGCAGAAGCTATGGCGATGGCTTTTTCTACGTTAGAAATCAGTGCGGCGATGGGAAAAATCGTAGCATCACCTACAGCTGGATCAGCTGGGATTTTGCCAGCAGCTCTTATGAGTTTTAAACAAAGATACAATCATTCAAGAGAAGAACTTATCAATGCGATGTTAATCGCAATTGGAGTTGGACAATTGTTGGGAAAATACGCTACATTTTCAGGTGCAGACGGAGGTTGCCAAGCAGAAACAGGTTCTGCAGCAGCGATGGCAGCTGGAGCAATGATATTTTTGAGAGGTGGATCTATTGAGCAAATATTCCACGGAGCATCATTTGCAATTTTGCACGTATTGGGACTTGTATGTGACCCAATCGCAGGACTTGTAGAATATCCTTGTACATTTAGAAATGCAATGGGAGTTACAAATGCTATGATAAGTGCTGACATGGCATTGGCAGGCGTTACAAGTATAGTTCCATTCGAAGAAGTGTGCCAAGCGATGAGAAAAGTCGGCAAAACTCTTCCACCATCATTGAGAGAAACAGGAATGGGTGGAGTTGCAGGAACAAAAACTGGTCAAGATATCAGAAGAAGATTTTTGGGTTCATGTAATATCAGCGATGACGACGAAGATTAAGACAAAAAATTATCCACAAGATTTTAAATCTTGTGGATTTTTTTAATTGAATTATTTATTTTTGTTAACACTTTTTGCAATCAAAATCGCCAACACGAATGATAGAGCGATTTCAAAAGGCATATTCGTAGCGACAATCCCTCCAAGAAAATATTGCGCTTTGATATGCATAACGCTTTCGATTTGTTTTGAGTGGCACACAAAAGCCATTCCCAAAACTCCCACAGTGTTCATAACAGTTCCACAAATAGCTGGAATGCCGTAGCGAATCACATCGTTTTTATCCTTTAGTTTATTGTAAACTTGGTAAGTTACAACTGGGATTAAAACTCTTGGAAGCACGGAAACCAATGGATTGTAGAACATGAATGAAAGAATTGTCGGCGTAATAATATTATTTACTAATGAAAACAAACCGAACAATAATCCCACAAACAAACTCACCCATGGCCCTGCAACCAAAGCTGCAATAATAGTTGGAATATGTAATGTAGTCACTCTAACTGGGCCAATAGGAATCATACCCAAAGGAGTAAGTCCAAGCACAATAGTCAATGCGCCGAATACTCCGATTTTTGTCAAATCTTTAGTAGTTATTTTCATTTTTCCCTCCTGTAAATCATTGATAGTATTATACCACTTAATCAGAAAAAATTAAAAGAATATTCTATATATAGAAAATTTCAATAAGTAATTGCTGGTAAATATTAATTTCTCAATATATAATGAAATATAGATTTAATTTAGGAGGTAATATGAAGAAATTTTTAGGAGTTCTTCTGACGGCGAGCATGGTCATGAGCTCATTAACACCAGTTCTCGCACAAGAACAAAACAAAATCAATGTTGACAGAATTGCGGAGGCTGATCGATATGAAACATCAGCAAAAATCAGCCAACAAACTTTCCCAAATCACATCAAAACTATCGTGCTTGCAAGTGGGGAAAATTTTGCAGACAGTTTGGTAGCAGGAAGCTTAGCGAATAAGAAAAACGCACCTGTACTACTTACAAAAAGAGACAACCTACCAAAAGTTATTAAAGATGAAATCACAAGACTTAGTCCAGAAGAAGTAATCATAGTAGGTGGCGAAAAATCAGTAAATGTTAAAGGGTTAAAAAATGTTAAAAGATTAGCAGGAGCTAACAGATATGAAACATCTGTCCAAGTGTACAAATACTTAAATCCTAATGGAAAAGTTGCGCTTGCAAGCGGATTGAACTTCGTAGATGCATTGTGTGCAACACCACTTTCCACAAAGGAAAATTTGCCAATTATTTTGACAGATGGACACAATTTGCCAAAAGGAATCACAAAAGACAAAGTGGCATTAATCTATGGTGGAGAAAAATCTGTTAATATAAAAGGATTAGAAAATGTTAAAAGATTAGCAGGAGCTGACAGATACGAAACAGCTTTGATAATCGCAAAAGAATTTGGAAGCTTAGACAAGTTTGTCTTGGCAGACGGAAGAAACTATCCTGATGCATTATCTGTAAGTCCATGGGCGCATAAAAACGATGAGCCAATTCTACTAACAGAACCAAATCGTGCAGACTTTATCAGAAAAATAGTAAAAGAAAACAACACAAAACAAATCACAGTAGTAGGCGGAGAACAATCAGTAACTCCAAAACACGTTGAAAAAATAGTTGAAGGATCAATAATTCAAGAAAAACCAGAAGAAAAGCCAGAAGAAAAACCGACACCTGATATTCCATCAACTCCTGAAAAACCAGAAGAAAAACCAGGAGACAAACCAGGTGACAAACCAGAAGACAAACCAGGTGACAAACCAGAAGAAAAACCGGGTGACAAACCAGGTGACAAACCAGAAGGAAAACCGGGTGACAAACCAGAAGGAAAACCGGGTGACAAACCGGAAGAAAAACCAGAAGAAAAACCAGAAGGAAAACCGGGTGACAAACCAGGTGACAAACCAGAAGAAAAACCAGAAGACAAAGCAAAAGAAAAAGCGCTAAAAGAAGCAAAAGAAAAAGCCGTTGAAGAATTAAAAAACAATGGAATAACCTCACCAGTATACATTGACCAAATCAACAAAGCCAAAACAATAGAAGGAGTCAATGCATTAAAAGATGAAATCATCAAAGCACACAAAAAACCAGAAGAAAAACCAGAAGAAAAGCCTGAAGAAAAAATCGTGGAATTTGGTGATGCAAAATTAAAAGAAAAACTTCTAAACTTTTTCAAAGACTACAATGGAAAAGATATAGTTGACGAAGATATGAATGAATATAACTTCGAACTTATCGACAAAAACTACAGAATTGATCCAAATGCTACAGAATTGACAGTAAAAGACATGGAACAACTTCAATCTTTTGGTCATAGATCATATGATAAAAATTATAATGTAGTAGAGTTTAATAGCATTAAAGGTATGGAAGCTGCGAAAAACTTGGAAACACTTACAATTAGTGGAAACCCAGAAGATTCTTCTAAGTCATTCAAGGATTTAACACCATTAAAGAATCTTAAAAAATTAAAATTGTTGAGATTATCACACAATGCAATTAAAGATTTAACTCCATTAAAAGATTTATCTGGATTGGAAAAATTATACATTTCTCACAATCAAATTGAAGATGTATCAATTCTTAATAATTTGAAAAATCTGAAAGCCTTAGATATTTCAGTAAATAAAGTTAGTGATATATCAGAATTAAAAGATTTAACAAAAGTTGAAAATCTTGATATGAGAAATAATAAAATTTCTGATATTTCTGTTACTAAAAATTACAAGAACTTAAATTGGTTAATGGCTAATAATAATCAAATAAAAGATATATCATCATTGAAAAGCAACACAGAATTGAATTATTTGAACTTGGAAAATAACCAAATAGAAGATGCGTCCGCAATTACAGATTTATCAAAATTACAATCGTTGAATCTAAATAATAATAAAATTACCAAAATAGATGTATCTAAACTTACTAATTTAACAGAACTATACATTTCTCAAAACGGACTAGAATCTATAGATTCTATTTCTAAGTTAATGAAATTAAATGATGTAAACTTGTCGGAAAATAAACTTACATCAGTAGAAGCCTTGAAAGATTTAACGGAATTGGGAATGTTAAATTTATCTAGCAATCAAATAAAAGATATAGCACCAATCAAAAATTTAGCAAAATTGTACAATTTGGATGTACATTCCAATCCTATTAAGGACATTTCAGTAGCAAAAGATTTGAAAGAATTAGGAAATGTAAATGTAAGTGAAACACAAATCACTGAACTAACACCACTTTCTTCTGATGCAATATATACATTAGAAGCTGACAAATTATCTACAACAGTATCAAATGTTAAATTAACTGGTAACATTATAGAATTTGACAATCCATTCAAAGGATTTGACAAAGTATTCAAAAAATTCAAAGATATTAAAACTGACAATCCTAAAGTAAAAGCAGAAGTCACTAAAGACAACAAAATCAAACTTACTTTGGAAGACAAGAATACATTAAAAGACATCGAAGGTTTGAAATTAGAATACACATTCGACAGTAAGTCTTTCTCTGACCCAGTGTACACTTATAATATTGAACTAAGTAATTTGAAAAACACTGCAAAGCCAACCCCTGAAACACCTATTGAAGAAAAAATAGCAATGATTCAAGACATTACAAGTGGCAAACTTTCAGCAAAAGATGCTATTGCTAAGATTAGAGTTGCAGGTCAAATCAACAACATTCCAAGCGACAAATTCATCGTAAAATTGGTGGACGAAGAAGGAAAAGAAACTTATCCTGAAATTGAAGTTACAGGTGAAGCATCAAAAGCTTTAAGATTTATCAATATTAAAGTTCCAGAAAATACTTCTGATAAGGAAAAAACATATTCAGTTTATGTTTCATCAACTGGATCTAAAACTGATTTTGCACCTGTAACTGCAAAAATCACACAAGATAAAGCTTCAGGAACACAAGAAGTTGAAAAAACTTACAAGATTAATTCAAGCAACAAGGATATCATAATAACTGTAAATGGCGAAGAAAAAACAGTAGCTAAAAAGGGTGATACTGTCGTAGTGAAAGCAAAGTTTGGAAAAGAAATCACTATGTTTTATGTAAGTGGATCGAATGAAGAAGGATATCCAATGAAGGTCAACTTCAAACAAGTCGGAGATTCTTACCAATTCACAATGCCAGAAAGTGATTGTACATTGAATATCGAAACAAAGGACAAGGAAGTTTTAAAAGAAAATATACAAATGTTAAAACTAACAACTCCAAAAAAAGTATCCAAAGATTCATCCACTGCTACAGTTCAAGTAATGGGTGATTTGAGTGGTATTGCCAATGACAAATTCGTAGTAAAACTTGTTGATAACGATGGAAATGAATCATTCCCTAAAGTAAATGTATCTGGAGATGTAGACAAGACTAAGAGAACTGTTTCTTTTGAAATTCAAAAAAACACGACAACAAAAGAAAAAGAATATACTGTTTACGTATCATCCACAGGATCTAAAACTGATTTTGCAAGTGCAACTGTAAAAATCACACAAGAAAAATCAGATACAGAAGAACAAATTCCAGAAGGAATAATGAATGTGGTATTAGGGACTACAGAACCATTGGAACCAGCTGGTGGAAAAGTTGTTCTAAAAGTAATGGGTAGTTTTAAAAATGTTTCCGATGACAAATTCGTAGTCAAATTGCTTGATGATAAAGGAAACGAAACTTTCCCACAAATTACAGTTAGTGGAAATGGTGCAAGGAGAACTTTGGAATTTGAAGCACCTAAGAATGAAGAAGCAACAGAAAAAACTTACAAAATTTATGCCACTTCAACTGGATCTCATACTAAATTCTACGAAAAATCAGTTGAAATAAAACAAAATGCATCTGAAAACACAAAATCAACTATTGAAAAAATCAATGTTCTTACACCAATACTAAAAAATGCGGAAAAGTTAAAAGCTAATATAATTGGTGAGAATGTAAATCCGGATAATTTGACGGTTTCATTCTACAGATTTGAAAGCGGAAAATTTGTAAAAGATACATCTATAAGACCAACATTTGAAAATTCAGGTAATTTCGTACAAATTGTTGCGGATAGCATAGCCTTGATAAAAGGAAATGAAGAAGATGTATACAAAATCTTGGTAAGAGATAATACAGACATTTCCAAATCCTACGAAGCATATTTTAGAGTAAAATACACTGAAGACAAAGCCGTATATACTCAAATTATGCCAAGTTATGTACATGCAGCAAAGGATGGAAAGATAATTGAAGTTGGATTTGACGAAGAAATCGAAGAAATATTTAATGAAAGTGTAAAATTAGGAACAAGCATCGATAAAAATGCTGATGGAAATTACGAAAGATTGACAAATGGAGATACGGTTGAATTGTCAGACAAAAAATTCGTAATTACACTTGAAAAGCCACTAGATGTAGAACGTCTAGGTACGCAAAAAGCGAAAATCAAAATAAATCAAGGTGTATTTAGAAGTAAAGGTACTGAAAACTTGAACTCAGATGTCGACTATTTTATAAATATCGGAAAGCCAATTGTTCGTCAAGCCACTATCGAAGGCAACGATGTAATCACTAATAAGAATAGAAAAGTGACTATCAAAGTTAATGGATTGAATTTATCTGAAAACGCAAAAGTAAAAGCAGTAATGCAAACAAAACTTGCAACAGAAGACACTGCAGTTGCTAGAAAAGGAAAACAACCAGAAGTTCAAGGAACAATTTCTGGAACTGACAATGAACAAACTATAACATTTGAACTTCCAGAAAATAAAACAGATAGAACTGTATCCTACGAAATTTTGTACAAACCAGAAATGAATGGTAAATTCGAAAAATTACCTGGAAATAATCCAAAATCCAGAGCAAATGCTATAGTTGTTTCATTATTAGCTGATGGTGTAGATGAAAATGCTGCTACACTTGCATTTATGAAAATTCAAACTTATGGAGCAACTTCTACAGAAGCTGGAAAAATTCCTGATATAACTTACGGAGTGACACCGACAATTCAAGAATCTAAGAAGACATTTATTCACGTTTACGGAACTAACTTGGAAGCGAAGAAAACAAGAGTGAGAATCTTCGATGAAAGAGGAGTTGAATGGTACATCGTAAACCAACCATCATTAGGAGCGGCAGCATTTAAAATGGTAGTTCCTGCATTGATTGGAATTGATGGAGAAGGAAATTATCAAACAATGGAAATAATTGGGCCAGGTAACTTGATTGGAGATCACACATTCACATACAAAGTTGCAGTAGATAGCAAAAACTACGATGATAATGTTACAGTTTCAGTTACAATTCCAGCAAGCGGCAAAACAGATTCAGGAAAATTTGATTTGGAAAAACAAGAAACTACATTGAAATTAAATTACGTCGATGAAGACGGCAAACAAATTAAAGAATCTACAACAAAAAGATCATACAGTTTCTTTGGAGAATGTGCAGCAGGAATATATCCGGATTTTATCGAACATTATCAACCTATCAAAATTGTTCGTAAATCAGATGGAAATGAAATAAATTTACCAGGCGGCGTAGACTATACAGACTACAGAAATCTTCAAACGTTATTAGGAGTAGACCCAATTGGCGATAATCCTGAATATACTATAGTTTACAACAAAACTAAATAAAACTTCGCAAAAACCTCCTTACCTAAGGAGGCTTTTGCTTTGTAAAATATTTGCAAAAAGGGCTTTAAATTAGTCAACGATAAATGGATATGATATAATATTTTATATATAAACATAAAACAAGAATGACTGATGGAGGTTGTTTTGGAAGTTATACAAGTAAAAAAAAGTTTAAATTTAAAGGGTGAGGTCAAGATTGACGGCGCGAAAAATTCAGCGCTTCCTATTATAGCAGCATCTCTTTTGGGGACTGAGCCTATAATTTTAGAGGATGTTCCAAAGTTAAAGGATGTTTCAATTATTTTAAAAGTTTTAGAAGAATTGGGATCAAAGGTAACCTATTTGGACAAGAATAAGGTTGAGATAGATAGTAGCAATGTTAATAATTCTGTGACTCCACACGAATTGATGAACAAAATGAGGGCTTCTTTTTTGGTGATGGGACCTTTGTTGACTAGACTTGGTCAAACGAAGACTTATTTGCCAGGTGGATGTGCGATTGGTTCGAGACCTGTGGATTTGCATTTAAAAGGCTTCAATGCATTGGGTGCTGAGATTGAATCGACTGACGAAAAGATAGAAGCTATCGCAAAAGATGGTTTGATTGGTGGGGAAATATATTTGGATTTTCCTAGTGTTGGTGCGACTCAAAATATTATGATGGCAGCGACGATGGCAAAGGGAGAAACTGTTATCGAGAATGCTGCAAAGGAACCGGAAATCGTAGATTTGGCAAGTTTCTTGAACAAATTGGGAGCGAAGGTTCGTGGCGCTGGTACTTCTACTATTAGAATTGTTGGCGTTGAAAAATTAGGTGGAGCAAAGCATACGATTATTCCAGATAGAATTGAGGCTGCGACTTTTATGGTTGCAAGTGCTATTACACGTGGAGATATTACTGTGAAAAATTGTATTTCGTCTCATATTATGCCAATTATTGCTAAGCTTCGTGAAGTTGGCTGTGAAGTTATCGAAAATGAAGACGAAGATTCTATCAGAGTTATATCTACAGGAAGATTGAAGGGAACTAAGATTAAGACTTTGCCATATCCTGGTTTTCCTACTGATGTTCAAGCACAATTCATGGCATTGATGACTGTGTGCAAGGGTCAAAGTAGTGTTGAAGAAACTGTTTTTGAAAATAGATTTATGCATGTGGAACAACTTCAAAAAATGGGCGCTGCTATTGCAACTGAAGGAAATGAAGCGAGCATTGCAGGGGTGGATTCTCTTCAAGGAGCTACTGTGAAATCTACCGATTTGAGAGCTGGAGCGGCTTTGATTTTGGCAGGACTTGTAGCAGATGGTACGACGAATGTAACAGATATTTATCACATTGATAGAGGATATGACGATATTGTATCCAAATTCAAGAAATTGGGAGCAAATATCGAAAGAATTGAAATAGAAGATTAATAAATTATATGAAACGAGGGATTGTTACTAAGTTAAACAACCCTCTTTTTTGTAGGTGAGTGTATGAAGTTCAGTGCGACTGTCAAAAACATAATATTTGAAAATGAGTCCAATGGGTTCAGGATTTTTTCTGTGGATAAAGACGGAGAGGAAAGAATTATCAAGGGCAATAGTTTCAAAATTATGCCTGGAGATTTCTTGGATATTGAGGCAAACAAAGTTCAAGATCCAAAATACGGCGAGCAGTACAATATAATTTCCGTCGAAAGATCCAATAAACCTAGCCTTTACAATATTATCAATTATCTTCAAAGTGGTTTGATTAAAGGAATTGGAGAAACTACTGCGAGAAGAATTGTGGAAGAATTTGGCGAAAATACTATGGAGATTTTGAAAAATTCTCCATCCAAATTAATGCAGGTCAAAGGAATCGGCAAGAAAAACTACAAAAAAATCAAGGAATCACTTGACGAAAAGAAGGAATACGCTGAGATTTTCTTGTATTTACAATCGTTGGGATTGAGTCTTCATCAAGCGAATATTATTTCTGATTTTTACAAGGAAGACACGAAGAAGATTATCATGAAAAACCCATACACTTTGATTGATGATGTTAGGGGGATTGGATTTAGGACGGCGGACATTATTGCGCAGAGAATCGACATTGAGCCGGATTCTCCATTTAGAATCAAGGCTGCGTTCAAATATTTCATGGAAAAAGAGGCGAATTCTAATGGAAATTGCTACGTTTTGGAAGATGATTTGATAGAAGGAGTAGAAAAACTTCTGGACATCGAGATTACAAATAGACAAGAAACGTTGGAGTCTTTGATTGTAAGTGGAATTATCACAATTGATGATACTGGTGATGAGAAAAGAGTTTACCTTCCTAATATCGAAAAATCCGAGATGAGATGCGCACTAAATATTGCAAATATTTTGAAATGCGAATTAGAAAATGAGTTTGATGTGGAATACGAGCTTTCAAAGCTTGAATCAGAACACTTGGATGAATTACAAATCGAAGCTATTAAAAAATCTTTGACGGAAAAAATGTTGATAATTACTGGTGGACCTGGTACTGGTAAAACCACGATAATCAACAATATTACGAAAATTTTCAAGCAAAACGACAAAAAAATAATCCTTGCAGCGCCTACTGGACGTGCGGCGAAGAGACTTTCTGAAAGCTGCAATGAAGAAGCGAAGACTATTCACAGGATTTTGGGGTATATTCCAGTTGAAAATGGAATGATTTTCGAGCACGACGAGGACGATCCGATAGATTGCGATTTGATAATTATTGATGAAGCGAGTATGATGGATATTTTCATAGCGGATAGTTTGATGAGGGCTTTGGATGCGGACACGAGAGTTGTTTTCGTGGGAGATTGCGACCAACTTCCAAGTGTGCAAGCGGGAAATGTCCTTAACGATTTGATACAATCAGGAGAAATCACGACGATTAAGTTGACGAAGATTTTCCGTCAAGCACAAAACTCCAATATAATTGTGAATGCGCACAGGATAAACAACGGAGAATTTCCTATTTTGAATGAAAAAGGGAAGGATTTTTTCTTTATCGAAGAAAATGATCCGGAATGTGCCAAGCAAACAATTTTGGATTTGTGCGCACAACGACTTCCCAATTTCTACAAAAAAGATGAGTTTGACGATATAATTGTGCTAACTCCTATGAAAAAATCCAGCTGTGGTACTAAGGAATTGAACACTGCTTTGCAGGAAGTTTTGAATCCCAAAACTCCGATTACAGAAGAAATCGAGCAAAGAGACAGGATTTTCAGACTGAACGACAAGGTTATGCAAATCAAAAACGATTATACGAAAGAATTCATCGACGACGATGCGATGGGTGTGTTCAACGGAGATATCGGTAGGGTTACATACGTCGATCCGATTGATGAAACGATTGATGTGTTATTTGATGATAAAACTGCGAGTTTCACGAAAAAAGAATGCGACGGTTTGACGTTGTCTTATGCGATTACTATTCACAAATCACAAGGAAGTGAGTTTCCAATAGTTGTAATTCCATTGACACAAGCACCGTACATGCTGTTGACTAGAAATTTGCTATACACTGCGATAACGAGAGCCAGAGAAATCGTGGTGTTGGTTGGAAGTTTGAAAATTTTAAGACAAATGATATCCAACAATAAAATAATGAAGAGAAATTCTGGATTGGACAGAAGAATTAAGCAATACATGGATGTTCATATCGATACTGATGAGCAAGATATGATGAGAGAGATGTTCGAAGATGAGGAATTTTAGTTTATTATTTCAAAAACGTTGCATTATTTGTCACGAGAAAAAACAGTTTAAGTATTTGTTGTGTGAAGATTGTTATGAAAAATTAATATTTGTGGACTGTTACAGAGACATCGATGACACGGATTGCTATTTTTCTTTGTTGCATCAGGGCTTGACGAAAAAACTTATCTACGACTACAAGCTTAGCAGAAAAGAAGTGGTGAGGTATTTTCTTGCAGATGTTATATCTTCTAAGATAAAAGAAAAAAATTTACAAGACTACACTTTGCTCATAGTTCCTTCGACAAAATCTACGATAAATAGACGTGGGTTTGATCACATTCACGAGATTGCGAAGGAAGTGGCGAATAATTTGGATATGGAGTATTTGCCCGATGCGATTGTAAAGGTGAAGGAAACCAAAATCCAGCACAATTTGTCACAACTTCAAAGAATTGAAAACTTAAAGGGTGCATTCAAAGTGAATGCTGATTTGTCAAATAGGAAAATTTTGGTACTGGATGATATTGTGACGACCAAGAACACTTTGAGAGAAATCAAAAGAACTTTGAATGGAAATTATGTAGATTTAAAATTTGTTGCAGTATCCAGCAGATCCAATGAAAAATATTATAATTGGGTATAAATAGTAATAACGAAATTAAACGATAATTGGAGGCAAATCATGAAATGGCAAGGTAGAGAAGGAAGTTCAAATGTAAGCAGAGGCTCATCCGGTGGTGCTCCGTTTAAAGTCGGAGGCGTCGGATTGATTTTGCTTGTGATTGTGTATTCTTTGTTTGGAGGAAATCCACGAGATATTATCAACGAACAAAACAGAACTAGGCAAGAACAACAAGTAAATAAATCTGAAAAAGCTAGCAGCAAGGAAGTTGAACAAGCCGAAAAAATGCTCAGCGTTGTGCTAAAGGACACTGAAGATGTGTGGCACGAAAAGTTTTCTGAAATCAATAAAACTTACGAAGAACCAAAACTTCATTTCTTTGAAGGGGCAGTGTCGACTGGTTGTGGAAATGCGGACAAAAATGTAGGACCATTTTATTGTTCGCTGGATAAAACAGTATACATGGATGTAACTTTTTATAATATGTTGACTCAAAAGCTTGGCGCTGACGGTGGAGATTATGCGATGGCTTATGTTTTGGCACACGAAGTTGGTCACCACGTCCAAAAAGAACTAGGAATTTTGGATAGAGTTCACAATATTCAACGTAGATTGAACGAAAAAGATGCCAATAAATACTCCGTAGCACTTGAAACACAAGCAGATTATTTTGCAGGAGTGTTCAGTTATTATATTAAAGAGAAAGGCTACTTGGAAGAAGGAGATATTGAAGAAGCGATAAGTGCAGTTCAAAGTGTCGGCGACGATCACATCCAAAAAATGGGACAAGGATACGTACAACCGGAAAAATTCACTCACGGTTCATCCGAACTTAGAAACGAATGGTTCCAACGAGGATTTAAATACCACGATTTTGACCACGCAGATACATTCGGTGAAATGGGACTTAGAATTCAATAAAAAATACGCCAGAATTAATTTTCTGGCGTTTTTTGAGTTTCGTTGTATTCTTTTTCGTGTTTGTCGATATCTTGCAAAAGCATTTTAAAAATCTGATTAAATGATTGGTTGTATTTTTGTAGGGTTGATTTTTGTAAAACTTCGCGCGCTTTTTGGAATTGATGGTCTTCCACATAAGCTATCGCCAAGTTAAAATAATACAAGCTTTTTGCGTAATCTGTTTTAGGTTTGTCTTTTATTTTCTTGAAATTTTGGAATAATTTGTCCAAATTCCCATTTTGTTCGTAATCCAGCATGTATTTTCTGATTTCGCCGGCGATTTTTCTATCCATAATCATATTGTGAAGCACTTGAATCAAGATAAAACTCAACATTAGAGCAAATGTCGTGATTAAAGTGAATGAAATTATAATTAAAATCCTATTAATTCCTGTGATATTTTGTGTAGCAAATACTGCTATGGTTTCTATCACAAATGTTAGAATTGCTAGAAATATTAGTTTAGTATTAGATATTTTTATTTTCATAAAATCCTCCATAAGTAAAATATATCTTATTTTTAGGTTATTTACAAGTAATATTGAAATATTGTAAGATTTAGGTGATAAAAAATATCATGGAGTGATTATAATCACAGTTTTTAAAATTGTTTTAACATATACTTAATGTATCATTAATAATAAAAAAGGAGATATGTATGAGCAATTTATTTGATAATGAACAATTCAAACAAGCTTGGGAAGGCTTTAATGATGGAGATTGGTCTGACGAAATCAATGTCAGAGATTTTATTCAACAAAACTACACTCCATACGAAGGTGACGATTCTTTCCTTGTAGGTCCTACACAAAAGACAAAAACTTTGTGGAAAGAAGTAAACGATATGATCGTTGAAGAAGTAAAATCTAAGAAAATAAAAGTAGACCTAGAAAGATTTAGCGGAATTAATAATTTTGATGCGGGATACATCGACAAGGATAACGAAGTTATATTTGGATTACAAACTGACGAGCCTATGAAAAGGATTATGAATCCATACGGCGGTTTCAGAATGGTTGAAAATTCATTGAAGGCTTACGGTTTGGAAATGGATCCTGTTATTAAAGAAAAATTCAACGAATACAGAAAAACACACAACCAAGGAACTTTTGACGCTTACACAAAAGAAATGAGAACTTTCAGATCAGTTGGTTTGTTGACAGGACTTCCTGATGCTTACGGAAGAGGAAGAATTATCGGCGACTACAGAAGAATTGCTTTGTACGGTATCGATTATTTGAAAGCGATGAGAATTAGAGACAAGGAAAATTTGACAGGAGATGCTACTGAAGAAACAATCCGTAGACGTGAAGAATTTTCTGAACAAATCAGAGCTTTTGACGAAATAAAAGACATGGCTATGAGTTATGGTTTTGATATTTCAAGACCAGCTATGAATGCGACTGAAGCTGTTCAATGGTTGTACTTTGGATATTTGGCAGCAGTAAAAGAAAACAACGGAGCTGCAATGTCTATCGGAAGAAACACAGCGTTCTTAGATATTTATATCAAAAGAGATATGGAAAAAGGAATCTTGGATGAAGAACGTGCACAAGAATTGGTTGACCAATTAGTTATCAAACTTAGAATGGTAAGACATTTGCGTACTCCTGAATACGACGAATTATTCGCTGGAGATCCAACTTGGGTTACAGAATCTATCGGTGGAATGGGCGTTGATGGAAGAACTTTGGTTACTAAAACTTCATTCAGATTTTTGCACACATTAATCAACATCGACACATCACCTGAACCAAACATGACAGTTTTGTGGTCAGACAAATTACCACGTGCATTCAAAGATTTCTGTTCAATGATGAGTATTAAAACAGCATCCATTCAATACGAAAACGACGATGTTATGCGTGATGTTTACGGAGACGACTACGCAATCGCATGTTGTGTTTCTGCAATGCAAGTCGGAAAACAAATGCAATATTTTGGAGCGAGAGCAAACCTTGCAAAGGCGCTTTTGTATTCAATTAATGGTGGAGTTGATGAAGTTTACAGAGACAAAAAAACTGGTGATATCGTAACTGTAATAGAAGGAATTGAAAGAGACGATTCTGAAATTTTGGATTACGATAAAGTTGTTACAAACTACAAAAAAGTTATCGATAAACTTGCGAAAGTTTATGTGAATGCTATGAACACAATTCACTACATGCACGATAAATACGCTTACGAAAAAGGACAAATGGCTCTTCACGACCCAGAAGTTCACAGATTTATCGCTTTTGGTATTGCAGGAATTGCGATTGCTGCAGATTCATTGTCAGCGATAAAATATGCGAAAGTAAAACCAATCAGAGATGAAAACGGATTGGCTGTGGATTTTGAAGTTGAAGGAGATTTCCCAAGATACGGAAATGACGACGACAGAGCAGATGATTTGGCTATCGCTATAAGCAAGTATTTCATAGAATCTTTGAGAAAAACAAAAGCTTACAGAAACGCAGAACACACTTTGAGTCTGTTGACAATAACTTCAAATGTAACTTACGGAAAGAAAACTGGTAGCACACCAGACGGGCGTAAAAAAGGCGAACCATTTGCACCGGGAGCAAACCCAATGAATGGAGCAGACAAATCAGGAGCGCTTGCTTCGTTAAACTCTGTTGCTAAAATGCCTTACAAGAATGTAAATCAAGACGGAATTTCAAATACTTTCTCAATAATTCCAAACGCACTTGGAAAAAATGAAGAAGAAAGAATAATCAATTTAACAAATATAATGAATGGTTACTTCAACCAAGACGCATTCCATTTGAACGTTAACGTAATGGATCGTGAATTGTTAGAAGATGCAATGGAAAATCCAGAAAAATATCCTAACCTAACTATAAGAGTTTCGGGATATGCAGTAAGATTTAACCAATTAGACCGCGAACATCAATTAGATGTTATCAATAGAACATTCCACGAGTTTGTATAAATAAATTTTATTAAGGGCATATTTGTATGCCCTTTTTGATGATTGGAGGAAAATTATGGACAATGAAATAAAAGGTTACGTTCATTCTATAGAAACGATGGGACTTGTCGATGGACCGGGTAACAGAACGATATTTTTCTTGCAAGGTTGTCCATTGAAATGCATCTACTGTCACAATCCCGATTCACAAGCTATACATGGTGGCAAAGAGTACACAGTAGATGAAATTCTAAAAATCGCAAAAAGATACAAGCCTTACCACGGACAAGAAGGTGGAGTCACGATTTCTGGAGGAGAGCCACTTTTACAAGGAAAATTCCTGAAAGAATTGCTGAAACGATTAAAAGAAGAAGGGTTCAACACTTGTTTGGATACATCAGGAGTTGGTGAGAAGAAATACTACTCTGAAATTCTTCCATTTGTCGACACTATGCTACTGGATTTTAAAGCTTTTGATTCTGATTTGTATAAAAAAATTACCTTCATGGATGACAAAAATTTCTTGGAATTTGTGGATAAATTGGAGTCTAATGGCTTTTGTGGAAATATTTGGGCGAGACACGTTATGGTTCCTGGATTTACGGATAGTTTTGAAGAAATGGATAAGTTCGTAAAATCATTAGACAAAATCAAAAATATGGTTGAAAGAATCGAAATTTTGCCATATCATTTAGGTGGAGTATACAAATACGAAAATTTGGGTAGGAAATACTTCCTTGAAAATGTCGAAGCAATGGACAAGAAAACTGCAGAAAAATTCGAAAAATACGTCAACGCACAATTTGCCAAAACATTGAGCGAAAGTAGACGTGATGATGCTTTGAGTTTTCAAAAGAAGAAAATAACAGAGGAGCAATTTGATATGGAAGATGATAAGAAATATTTGTTGGAAGCTATAAAAGATGTGGAGCTTTTCAAGGGAATTGACGATGTGGATTACGATGAGGTAATCGACAAGTTGAAGTTTTTGAAATTAAAAGCAGAAGACTACATCTTTAAGCCCGGAGATTCTGCCCAAAACATGTATGTAATTCACAAAGGTACGATAAAAGTATTTCACAACACTATTGATGGCAAAGAACAAATTCTGTATTTGTATCACGAAAATGATTTTGTGGGTGGACACAATATTTTGGAAGATGTGGAGTACATTTATATGGGTCAAGCTCTGACAGATTGTGAAGTTATCAAAATTCCACGAGATATTTTCGACAAATATTTGATTAACTCTCCACTTGCTTTGACGAAAATTCTGAAGAAAAGTTTCGAAAGAATTAGACTTGCAGAAGATTTGGTGCAAAGATTATCCACAAGCAATGCAACTATGAAAACTGCGGCGCTTTTATTACGATTAAAAGATACAATGGGCGTGGAAACTAAGGATGGAATAAGGTTAGACCTTGCGATGAACAGAGAAGAACTTGGGAATTATTCTGGACTTACAAGAGAAACTATTACTAGAAAATTAGGCGAATTCAAAAAGCTTGGATATATCGATTTGATTGGGACCAAGGTTATTTTGATTAAAAATGTCAAAATTTTGGAAGAATTAGTGTTGTAGTTTATTGTAAAAAACTTTCTGTTGTGGTATATTATTATCAGAAATTTTGAAATATATGGAGGATTTTTATTATGGATTTACCCGGTGAGCCGAGCTATTTAATTATTTTTTCGGTAATTGCAATTGTTGCAGTGGTATACTTTATGTATATGAATGGAGTTGGATATTTTAGGAGCATGTCTGCCTTGTGGTTTTATCAGACACATGGGATTTTGGAGGACAATATTCACGCAAGTTTGAAAAAAACTAGCGGGAAAGCTACAAAAGTGTTCAAAGTCAAAAAAAGTGGTTTCTACGATTTTAATTTGGATAATGAATTAGAAAGTGGCAATGTTACGGTGAGTCTTATAGATTCATTGGGAAACACGGTGTTCGAATTGAACAAGATGAATGGATTTAGTTCTGATTATTTGAACGAAACGGAAAGATACCGCTTAGTATTCAACTACAACAAAGCTTGTGGTAAGTTTGAACTTTCATGGAAATAAATATATGGGGAATGAAGTGCTCCCTTGTTTTTAACTAAAACGCAAAATTTGCTGATGACTTCTGTTATTTACAGATATCATCAGCTTTTTTATTACACAAATGGAGGAATTATGTTAAAAAGTATAGCGTTTATAATTGTATTGTCGTTGTTTTTGGGGAGTTTTTTCAAAAAAATAAAACTTCCACCTATTCTTGCATTTTTGATTGTAGGAATTGCGATGGGACCTTTTGCGATGAATTTAATAGACAAAAAGATTTTGGATATTTCATCTGAGATAAGAACCATCGCACTTGTGATAATCCTAACTCGTGCAGGATTGTCGTTGGATATTGACGATTTGAAAAAAATCGGAAGACCAGCGGTGTTGATGTGTTTCGTGCCGGCTGTTTTTGAAATGTGCGCGGTGGGATTTTTGGCGCCGATATTTTTGAAGGTCGATGTGTTGGATGCGTTTATTATTGGATCGATCATAGCTGCGGTGTCTCCTGCAGTTGTCGTTCCTAGAATGATACGACTAATTGAAGAAGGCTACGGAGATGAACACAAAATCCCACAACTTATCTTGGCAGGAAGTAGCTGCGACGATGTTTTCTGCATAGTTGTGTTCACATCACTGACATCTCTCGCACAAACAGGAGACATCAATGTGTTCAAATTCATCGCCATTCCTTTTTCTATTTTGATTGGAAGTGTTGTAGGAGCTGGAATAGGATTTTTGTTGGTGAAATTTTTCAAAAGATTTCATATGCGTGACACTGTGAAAGTGTTGATTGTGTTGAGTATTTCGTTCTTGCTTTTAGAATTGGAAAAAATAACACCAATTCCATTTTCGGGACTTATCGCAATAATGGCGATGTCCATGGTTGTGAAGAAGATTTACGAAGATTTGGCGGAAAGATTATCTGAAAAATACAATAAATTGTGGGTTGGAGCTGAAATATTCTTGTTCGTATTAGTAGGAGCGACTGTGAATGTAAAATACGCAATAAATTCTGGAATTATGGTAGTTGTGTTGGTGATTTGTGCATTGATGTTCAGAATGGTGGGCGTTTATGCATCAGTTTTGAAAACAAAATTAACACCAAAAGAAAGACTATTCTGTATGATTGCCTACACTCCAAAAGCAACTGTACAAGCGGCAATCGGAGCGATTCCACTTTCAATGGGATTGAAAGTCGGAGATATGGCGCTTACTGTGGCTGTTATTTCTATTTTGATTACGGCGCCATTTGGAGCGATAATGGTGGATAATTTGTATAAGAAATTGTTAGAACGTTAAAAATTGAAAAAACTAGAATAATTGGCGGTTGTAGCCAATTTATTCTAGTTTTTGTTTAACAATTCAATTTATTCTAGTTTTTGTTTAACAATTCAATTTATTCTAGTTTTTGTTTAACAATTCAATTTATTCTAGTTTTTGTTTAACAATTCAATTTATTCTAGTTTTTGTTTAACAATTCAATTTATTCTAGTTTTTGTTTAACAATTCAATTTATTCTAGTTTTTGTTTAACAATTCAATTTATTCTAGTTTTTGTTTAACAATTCAATTTATTCTAGTTTTTGTTTAACAATTCAATTTATTCTAGTTTTTGTTTAACAATTCAATTTATTCTAGTTTTTGTTTAACAATTCAATTTATTCTAGTTTTTGTTTAACAATTCAATTTATTCTAGTTTTTGTTTAACAATTCAATTTGTTTTACTTTCAAAAATTCATTATTGTTTTGTAGTTGTTTTTCATCTATATTTATTTTAATCCTGTCAGATTGTTTTAAATCATCAAATTTTATAATCTTTGGTTGGTTTGAGGAATTAAATTCTACTATTTTACAATCTTTTTCTAAATCTTTGCAGTCAATTTTTGACTCTTGTTGAATAATTTCCCTGCCACCTTCAGCGCCTATAATTGTAAGTGTTTTGTCGGATCTATTAATATCTGTTATCTCACATTCTACTCCTAATAGTACTACGTTTTCTTCTTTTTTAGTTGTATGAAAGAAATAAAAGAAATATATTAATAGGAAAATTATCAATACGAATATTATTATTTTTTTCATTAAAACACCTCCGATATATAATGAATTAACCAAATTATTTATTTGATTAAATCATATCAAAATAAAAAATAATGTCAACATAAAAATGTTAAGATTTGTCAAATGATATTTAATTGCAAAAATTAGTGGTATAATTGAAATGAACAAACGGGGTGAATTTATGAAGAAGAAATTGGGGATAGCAGGAGTTACTCTGTTGATTGTTGTAGGAATTTGTTTCATTTTCAAAGTAGTTAATGCAAATAAATTAGACAAGCTTACTTTTAATGCCGATTGCATTTACGTTTACTCAATTGATGATGAGAAGGAGATTTTCTCTAAAAATCCAGACAAGAAAGTGTATCCTGCGTCTTTGACTAAGATGATGACGGTGTATACAGCTGTGGGAAAAATTGAAGATTTTGATAAAAAAGCTCCGATAGATAAGAGAAGCTACCAACAACTTGTTGCACAAAACGCATCAATGGCGGGTTTTTATGGCAATGAGCCTACAACATTCGACGATTTGTTGTATGGAACAATGCTTGCCTCTGCAGGAGAATGTGCAGACAGCTTAGCTATAAATGTAGCTGGTTCCAAGGAAGAATTTGTAAAGTTGATGAATGAAAACGCAAAGAATATGGGCTTGAATAATACTCATTTCAAAAATTCTGAGGGAATGGATGAGGATGATCATTATTCGAGTGCAAAAGACATGGCGTTTTTGTTGAAAAATTCATTGAAAAATGAAAAATTCTACAAGATTTTCACGACAGATAAGTACACTTCTACGAAAACTTTTGATCATCCGAAAGGAATTGAAATTGAAAGCACAGTTCTTTCTAGATTGAAAGATTACGATCAAGATGGTTTCAAAATCTTGGGTGGCAAAAGTGGAACTACGGAAAAAGCAGGGCTTTGTTGGGCAACTTTGTCCGAAAAAAATGGCAAAAAATACATCATTATTGTAATGGGTGTTGATTTTGATGATATTAAACATCCAGGTGATGGACAAATCCAAGATACGATTAAGATTTTGAAGAATTTATAAGGAGATTATAATGGCTATTTTAGAATTAACATTAGTTCCAATCGGAACACAAACTACAAGTTTATCACAATACGTTGCAAAAGCTTATGACAATGTAAGAAATAAAGAAAATATAAAAGTTGAATTGAATCCAATGGGAACTGTTATGCAAGGAGATATCGACGAATTATTGAAAGCTGTTCGCGATATGCAAGAATCTGTATTTAAAGAAGGAGTTGACAGAGTGTATTCTGTGATTAAAATTGATGACAGAAGAGATAAGGATGCATCATTTGAGCAAAAATTAGACTCTGTAAATAAAAAATTAAAATAATGAACAAAAAATCTGTAAAACTGTACAATTTGATATTTCCAGTCTGGATTGTGTGGCTTTATCCAGTAACTTGGGTTGGGATTGTACCGTTGAATATATTAGTAGATTTCTTGGTAACTTTGTTAGCTTTGAAATTAATGAAAATCGAAAATCCATTTGCTATCATCAAAAAATCACTTGCCAAAACAGTTGCACTTGGATTTGTCGCAGATATAATCGCTACGGCGGTTTTGATGATTTTATCATTTGGGATTACTGGAACTAGAAATACTTTTGCAAAATGGTTCTATGATAATATTTCAATTCCGATATTGAACGATTATTACGAAACACCTTGGGGAATTTTGGTTATGATTCTAGCAGTTATGTTCGCAGGATTTTTGGTGTATGTATTCAACCGCAAATTTTCGTTCAGACACACTGATTTGTCAGAATCTCAAATCAAAAAAGTTTCATTGACATTGGCAATAATAACAGCACCGTATCTGTTTTTGATACCTACAAATGTATTTTATAATATGTTTAATTAATGAAAATATAATATTGCAATAAAAAAACTGTGTGAATTTGTGTTCACACAGTTTTCGTTTTTTAGCTATTTATTTTTTATAGATTCTTCAATTTTTTCTATGATTTCATTTTGGTTTCTGTCGTTATAACCGTAAAATTTTGCGCTGATATTTTTATCGTTAAATAATTTTTCTAACTCTTCCATGAACACGCCATTGTCATCTGTCATTTCAATAGATTCTACACAAGATGCGAAGTCTTTTATCGCAGAGATTTCCCCCTTAAATTCATTAGATTTACAAGTTAGTCCAATTCCACAGCTAGGAGAGCCATCTATTCCTATAACTCCCAAAAAATTTACCCCATCTTTGATGTAATCTTCGATTTCATTGACAATTGGATTTAACAAATCACGGCTTGTTTGTCTGTAAAAATTATTGTCGAATTGTTCGTACACACTACCCCAACGATTGGACCCGTACATTCTGTTTTCTGGACAAGGCAATTGAAAAATCCCTACATTCATTTTCATTAAATTTTTAATTAAATTCAAACTATCTTTTCTGCCTGGGTCGTTTTTGACTACGGCAAGTTCATTCAAAAGACAATGTGACACCAAAATTATATTCTTATATTCTTGCATACGCACCTCTATAAAATAATTATAGCATATTTTAACAATACACCAAATGTATGGTATAATTAATACAATAGTAAACAGGAGGATAAAATGAAATTAGTAATCAAAAATTTGACTAAAAAATACGACGATAAATTGGTGCTGGACGAAGTAAATTATGAATTCAAAGAAGGGGTCATCACTTCTGTTTTGGGTAGAAATGGAGCAGGAAAAACAACTTTATTCAACGTCTTATACGATGAGATAGATTTTGATTCGGGAGAATTTTATTTGGAAAATGAAGGCGTAACTGAAAAACTTAAAAAAGAAGATATAGGAATGCTTTTTTCTGAAAATTTCTTGCCAGAATTTCTCACAGGATATGAATATATCAAATTCTATCGTGACATCAATTCTCCAAACGATATAAAAACGGTTGAAGATTACATGGAAATGATGGAATTTTCCAAGAAAGATCAAAATAGACTCATCAAAGATTATTCACATGGAATGAAAAGCAAAATTTCTTTGATTACGCTGTTCATTTCAAGACCGAAAGTTTTGTTATTGGACGAACCATTGACAAGCTTGGATGTTGTAATCAGCACGCAAATCAAAAAATTACTTATGGAATTGAAATCGCAAGGAAGAATTATTGTACTATCTACACACATGTTGGACTTGGCAAAACAATTGAGCGAAGAAATCGTGCTACTACACCACAAAAAATTACAAAAATTGGATTTGGACAAGAACGATGAGAAATTCGATGCAGAACTTTACGACATTTTAAAGGATGAGTCCGATGAGTAATTATCTTAGCACTTATTTGAAACTTGTCATGAAGATGAAGCTCAATCAGACAATGTATCAACTTCGTAAACTTTCAGTTTTCAAGAAGATTATTCCTGCGGATATTTATGGAAATGACGTGTTGAGCTTTGGATATTCTGCGTTTTTTTACATTTCATACGTAATCAAAACATTGTTTTTAAAAATCTTGTACTGTGTAGCAGTTTATGGAATAGCAGTTATAGGAGCTGCGAAGATTTTCAAAGGAACGATTCAACAAAATATACTTATAACGTTCTTTTATTTGTCTGTTGTAATCGGAAGTATGATTTCACAATTTATGTACGTAAGTTTCGATAACGAGGATTCGATTTGTGTCAAAGCCTTGAAACTTGACGCCAAAAAATACACGATTTTGCAGGATTATTTGTCAGACATTAGCTTTGCAATCTCAGGAATAATATTAGCGATATTTTTCGCTATATTCGACATCAACCCAATGAATGCAATGAATATCACTGTATTTTGCCTTGGATTTAGAAAATTAATAAAATACATCAACATTTTAGCCTATTCCACAAAAAACAAAAAACATTTAACCGCAAATTACATTTGCATGTGGGCGATTTTACTATCGGGAATGGGACTTTTGGCGTTGTACAGCATGAAATCCAAATATTTTGTAGAAATATTCTACTCAACTTATGCACTGATTTTCGGGATTGTTGCATACATTATTGGAGCTGTTCTGATTTCAAAAACCGACAAAATCAGACATATCGCTAGACTTGAAATCACCAATAAATCCATAATCGATCACGACAACACATTCAAAGACATCAACACAGTCGCATACCAAATCGACGATGAAAAAATAGCAAAAGAAAACGGGAAAACTTACGATAATTACAACGGGATAGAATACATCAATAAACTTTTCAGATACAGATTCAAACACAAATACAAAAAAATGATTCTAATACGTTCGGGAATAATTTTGGCTGTTGGTGTAATTGGATTTATCGTACTAAGAGGACTCACAATCAATCCAAAACCAAGTGAGTTGAAAATATTGGTGTCAGTATTTCCGGTGATATTGATATATGCAGCAGTTCAAGTGGCAATTCCAGAATCATTCAACAGATTTATTTTCTTAAATATGGACAGATATTTGATGAAACAAATGATTTATGCCAATAAACAAAACATAAAACAAACACTCAATTTTAGAATAAAACAAAACCTAAAAGATAACGCAATCCAATTTTCATTAGTATTATTAGTAGTATTTAGCTGGATATTTGCAGCAAAACTAATGACATTAGAATTGTCGATAAAAGCGATAGTCGCCGTTTTAATAATGTATGTATATATAAGCGTCAAACAGTTATACATGTACATTCTACTTCAACCATTTACAGTTGGATTAAAAAGCAAAAACATAGTCTATTCAGTATTAAATTCCGCAGAAACATTAATCTTTTGGGCAATAATAATCCTTCAATTAAAATTGAAGTTTAACATTGGATTAATAGTATTGGCGATTTGTGTGTTGTATAGCGTTGTAGGATATTTTTTGGTGTTATCAAAAGGTGATAGAACATTTAATTTAAGAAAAAGTTAGGGAAAATAGAATAAAAAATTAAAAAAACAAGCTCTCCAGCTTGTTTTTTCCATTTTGGTTAGATTTTATTGTTGTTTTGATGGTTACAAATATATTTACATTTCATTATGAGTATATTTTAATAAATCCATTTTAACATAAAAAATTTTTTAAAACCAGTTGACATTTTTGTTAAAAAGGTTTATGTTACTAATATAGGGAACACAAAAAAAGGAGGCGAAACAAAATGCGATTCAAAATAAGTATTTATTTAAATACTTCGAATATCCCAATTGATAAAAATAGGATGATATTATCATTTTTAAAACATAATCTAGAACGAAGCAATAAAGAATTCTATGAAAAAATGTACAAAAAAGGAAATGTAGACAGGAAAAAATCAACTTTCTCGCTTTATTTAAAAAACGCAAAGTTTGAAAATGATTTTATAAATATTCCGGATAAAACCATAATTTTGTATTTTTCAACATCTGATATGATTTTTGGCATTGAATTTTACAATGCTATGATGGAAGGAAAATCACATCCTTATTTGTACAAAAATATTGAATTAACTATTAAACAAATTCAAATGATTAAGGAAAGAAATATTATAGACAATGAGGTAGTTTTTAAAACAATGTCACCTTTAGTGATCAGAGATCACAAAGACAACTCAAATACCTGGTACTATGATATTTGCGACCAAAAAGGGAAGAAAATTTTCATAAGAAATTTAAAGAATCAACTATTAGAAGAGTTACCAGAATCTAAGTATGATGTTGATAATATTGATGTGAGAATTATTTCTAATAAGAAAACAGTAATAAAATACTATGACATTTGGATTCAATCAAATCTTTGCATATTTGATATTAAAGCAAAACCATATATTCTTAATCATTTGCATAAAAGCGGAATAGGATCTTTAAAATCAGCAGGTTTTGGGATGTTGAATTTAATGTAGGAGGTTAGTTTGGGAGAAATAATAACAATAAAATCTGATGATTGGCTAAAAAATGCTGGTATTTGTGGTTTATATAATATACTGGAAAAAGCAGGACATAAAAATCAGATAGAAGTGAGCTCGGATGAAATAAAATTTCCTGTAGAATTGCTAAAAGGATTCTCAGATATGTTTTTTAATTATTTGATAGAAACCTACAAGGATACTTTCTCATTATTCAGAATTATTAACGCAGAAAAATTATTAGACAATTGGATTGAAAATGACTTCGAAAAATTTGAGAAAAAAGAACTTGATTTACTTAATTTGAACATTGAAAATTTCAAGAAATATATAAAAAGTAATAGCTACAAAAGTGCTTATAAATTGATAGGTGGAAATGTAGATCCTGAATTATTAGAAAAAAATCTTCAAAAAATCAAACTAAAGAAAAAAGAAAAGGTTTTAGATAAAATAGAAGATATAAAAAGTCAGATAGCTACAATGAAAGAAATAATTAGCTACTTTCAAAGTGATGATGCAATTAAATACATTGGAGCGAAAAATGCGATTTACAACATAATTAGAAATGCATGGGACGGAGTCAGCTTTTTAAATCGTCAATGCAAAAATCCAGATATGTATGATGAATATCAAGATTATTTTGTTAATCCAGCAATAGAATATATAGAAGACATCGACAAAAACAAAACAAAGTTTAAGTATCAATGTTTGGCTTGTTCTTCTAAAATAAAAGACTTGAATTCAGATATTGGTTTCATACGAGAAATGGGATTTGATACAAATAGAAAGACATCTCATGTATGGGATTTTAATAATTATGTAGCTATTTGTCCAATCTGTAGATTGGTGTATTCATGTGTACCAGCTGGTATTAATTATGCATTCAATAAAGGAATTTTTATTAACTATTCAATGGACTTGAACGATTTAATTAAAATTAACAAGAAGATAAATTTTGAGATACATGAAAATAGTTACTCGGGAATATCTATTTACAAATCAATACAAGATAATATGAATGAGAATTTAAATGAGAACTCTCAGTATGAACTATCAGATGTTCAAGTGGTTAGGTTTTATAGAGATGTAGATAAAGACTCTATAAAATATTACTTCAACATAATTAACAAAGTTGTATTGGAGACGATATCTAGTTGCAAAACTGAATTGAACACGATAAAACAAGAGAAATATAGCGAAAATTCTAATGATAAGTATATCTACAATGAGGTAATGGAAAAGTTATTAAATAATCAAAATCAATTCCTGTTAGTACAAAAATTACTTCATTACAAGCTATCAATACCTGACAGCACGTATTATAAAGTGGGTATTGTTTCAAGTATATTAAAAATTAATATTAAATATTTAGAGGAGGCAGGTTACGTGAAAAAACTAGAAAATAATTTAGTTGACGAAGCTAGAATTGCTGGGCACTATCTTCAAAAAGCATACAATATTTCAGGAAAAGGTAAAGTGGAGATTGACGAAGTATTACAACAAGAATCTAGTGAAAATGAAGATAAAAAAAAGAATAATAATTTAGCATATAATAAAAAGCTTAATGGCATAGCTTACAGAATGTTAAATGCACTAAAAACAAATAACAAGCATTCTTTTATGGATACGTTGATTAATGCTTATATGTATGTTGGTAAGAGTATCCCAAAAATATTTGCTGAAAACTTGGAAGATGATTTAGTATTTAAAAATATTGGATATGCTTTTATTACTGGAATAATAGGATATATAAAAGAAGAAAACAAAGATAAAGAAGAAAATAAATAGGAGGATACAAATGAGTAATTTAAAACCAAAAGGATTAACACTTACAATAATATTTGAGGCTGAAAGTGCCAATTATGGAGAATCAATTGGAAATGTGGCATCATTAAAGAAAGTTGCGAGAAATAACGGGGAACAATATTCATACATTTCTAGACAAGCCATTAGATATAACATTGTTGAACAATTAGGAGAAGACTTAGCCCCAGTAAGTGCTGAAGGAAAAGGTGAAAAAAAGGTTGTACAATTTAGTAAGGATGCAACTATTGCGAAATACCCTGAAATAGACTTTTTTGGATATTTAAAAACAGAAAAAAATACTGGCGGCAAAAAGAGAAGCGCTAAAGTTAGGTTATCAAATGCAACATCATTAGAAACATACAAGGGAGATTTGGATTTTCTAACTAACAAGGGTTTAGCAGACAGATTATCTGAAAATATGAATTTAGCGCAATCTGAAATCCATAAATCATTATATAAATATACTATCACTTGTGATTTGGACCAAATTGGGATAGATGAAGTCTATGATATTAATCTTCCAAAAGAAGAAAAAGCACGAAGAGTAAATAAACTATTGGATACAGTATCAATGCTTTACAGAGATATAAGGGGAAGAAGGGAAGACTTAAAACCATTATTCGTTATTGGTGGTATTTATGATACTAAAAATCCATTTTTCCATAATTTGGTAGATGTAAAAGATAAAAACATTGATGTTGAAGCAATAAGCGAAGCAATGCCAGAAAGCGTAGAAAAAGAAACTTATTGTGCGGTTTTATCAAAGAAATTCGAAAATGATTCACAAATAAAAAACGAATTGAATACTATATCAATGTCTGAATTCTTTAAGGTTATTAAAGATAAGGTTAATGAATATTATGAAGGCTGTTAAACTACACTTATATCAAGATTTAGTAAATTATAGAAAGCCAATGAGTTTTCAAATAAAAGAAACTTATCCTCTTCCACCTTATTCTACGGTAATTGGAATGGTTCATAATATGTGCAGATACTCTCAATATCAACATATGAATATAAGTGTTCAAGGTAAGTATGTTTCTAAGGTTAATGATTTATACACTAGATATGAGTTCAAAAATGGATACAAATTTGAAGCATCAAGACACCAAATAAACGTTGATGGATTTGGAGTAGGAAGAGGTGTTTCTACAACTGAGTTGCTTTCACAAGTAGAACTAGTTATTCACGTAATGCCAAAAAATGAAGATCAAGTAACAGAAATTTATGAAGCATTTAAAAAGCCGTGGGAGTATCCATCTTTAGGAAGAAGAGAGGACTTAGTAATAATAGATGATGTAAAAATTGTTGAAGTCAAAGAATGCGATGTTGAGAGAAGTGTGTATTTGAATAAAGATATGTACGCATATATTCCTTTAAAAATTTCTGAAAGCAGTAAAGATTTTGATTCGGATAAGTACAACTATTTGAATAATTCAATCTACAGATCAAAAGCAAAATCAGGAGTTCCTCATAGAGGTACAAAATATATCTTGAATAAAGATTACGAGAGCGTAGATTACGGAAACAAAAAGAATCCTAAAAAATTTAGGATATGGAATAAAATAGAAGTGCTGTATACATCCCATATTTATGCAGATTCTGATTTTGAAATTTTAATGGATGATACGGGAGATTTGGTGTTTTTTGCATAAAAGGAGAATTGAATGCATCATAACAGATATTTGGCAAAATCAAATCCAGAAGAAACCATACAACAACATACAGATAATCTTTTAAAACAATTGGAAATTTTAAAATCGATATATCCTAATATAAATGTTAATTTTGATTTGTTGTATTACGCTTGTTTATATCATGACTTGGGTAAAATTTCTCTAAGCTTCCAGAAAAAAGTAGATAAAAATTTATCTGATAGTATAACGAATAATGAAGAATTTCCACACGGAGTACTAAGTACATTATTTATTGATACTAAAAAACTCCGAAAACTAGGTTTTTCTTCGGAAGAAGTTTCATTGCTTTATCAAAGCGTATATTATCATCACCATCGAAAATCTTTGGATAATGTAAATAAAAGTAAAGTTACAGATCAAATTGATAGTTTAAAATTAGAACTAGAAAATTTCCATTACGATAAACTTAATGATATTAAATTAGTGGAATTTAAGGAAAGATTATTAGATAATAGCACAATTGAAGATCAAACAAAGTTTCTTAAAAAGTATATTATCCTTAAAGGGTTACTAAACCGATTAGATTATGCAGCAAGTGCACACATAAAAGTTGAAAATAAAAATGATTTTTTGGAAGAATATCTTGAACTTTTTATGAAAAAACTAAAGAAAAAAGAAATTGAAAAAGGAAATCCAGAACCCAAATGGAATGATTTGCAACTTTTTATGAAAGAGAATAGCAATGAAAACTTAGTGATAATAGCACAAACAGGAATGGGAAAAACAGAAGGTTCATTGTTATGGATTGGTAATAATAAGGGTTTTTTTACATTACCGATAAGAACAGCAAACAATGCTATATATAATCGTCTTAAATTCGATATATTAAATGGAGAAAAAATTAATGAAAGGATAGCACTGCTTCATGGAGACACAAAATCTTTTTATTATAATAACTCTTCAGAAAACGAGACAACAGCAGATATAGAAGGTTACTTTACAAAAACTAGGCAGCTGTCATTGCCAATAACTGTAAGTACTTTGGATCAATTATTCACGATAGTATTTAAATATAGAAATTACGAAAGTGTACTTGCTACATTGTCCTATTCAAAGGTTGTAATCGACGAAATACAAATGTATGGGTCTGAATTGATAGGGTATTTAATTGCAGGGCTCATAATGATTCAAAATATCGGGGGAAAGTTTGCTATCGTAACGGCAACTTTTCCTGGATTTTTGAAGCAATTAATGAATGAATATGGATTGAAATACAAAATGAGTCCGGCTCCATTTGTTGATAAAGGTAAAATTAGACACAGCGTTAAATGGATTGAAGAGAAAATAAACTCTGATTTTATTGAACAAAAATATTATGATAATAGAATTTTGGTAATTTGTAATACGGTAAAAGAATGTCAAAGTTTATATTCAGAATTGAAGGATAAAGAAATTCCTGTAAATATGTTTCATTCGAAATTTATCAAAAAAGACAGAGAGCAAAAAGAAGCAAACATATTAGAATTTGGTAAGTTATTTAAAAATGGAAAAAGAAACAATGATGTAGGGATATGGATAACAACATCGGTAGCAGAAGCATCATTAGATATTGATTTCGACGTCTTAATAACTGAATTATCTGATGTTAATAGTCTGTTTCAGAGGTTTGGAAGATGTTACAGAAAAAGAGAATGGTCAGATGAAGGATATAATTGCTATGTGTTTGATGGAGGGAAAAAGAAATGTTCAGGAGTCTCAAGTGTTATAGATGAGGAAATTTTCAACATTTCTAAGCAAAATCTAAGACGATTTTTTGCTTCTCATTCTTCTAAAATTACCGAAGAAGAAAAAATGAAATTGGTAGAATCTATTTATTCATATGAAAATATTAAGAATACAAAATATTACAAAACAATAACTCATTTTATTGACAAACCAGAACTATATCTTCCAGCTGAAACAGACAAAAAAGAAGCTCAACAAAATTTTAGAGAAATAGCATCTGTAACTGTAATGCCTAAAACAGTATATGACGAAAACAAAGAAGAGATTCTCAACTGTTTAGAGGAATTAAATGATTTCAAGAATGATATTTCCAAGAGAGTTATCGCACGACAAAATATTTACAAATACACATTAACATTAGGCTATGAAGAATTTGCTAATGTTTATAAGCATAGTATCACAAATATTATTGAATTAAGCAGTTATGAAAGAATTCAAGTTGTAGATTGTAATTATAGTTATGATTTTGGTCTTTCGGCAGTACAACCTAATTCAGGAGGAATATTCATATGACAGAAGATAAGATTACTGGGCTTATGATTTACTACTATTTTGTTTGTAAAAGAAAACTGTGGTATTCTTGCCAAAACATATCTATGGAATCGGAGAACGAGAATGTATCTGTTGGAAAATTTGTAGATGAATCTTCATATATAAAAAACAGAAAACACATTATGATTAATAACGAGATTAACTTGGATTTTATCGAGAATTCAAATACTATTCACGAGATTAAGAAAAGTAGAAAAATTGAGAAGGCTTCGATTTGGCAAGTCAAATATTATTTGTACTATTTGAAAAAACGTAATATCTATAATTTGAATGCGAAAATAGATTATCCTCTTTTGAAGAAAACGGTGGAAGTTGAATTATCCGAAGAGGATGAGCTTACTATAGATAAATCTATCGAGGAAATAAAAAGGATAGTTTCGTGTGAATTTCCACCTGAATTTGAAGTTAAAAATATTTGTAAGAGTTGTGCATTTGAAGATTTGTGCAAAATATAGGAGATTTTATGAAGAATAGCTTGTATGTTTATCAAAACGGGGAATTGAGAAGAAAAGATAATACACTTCAATTTTGCACGGTTGATGGCGAGAAGAGGGACATTCCGATAAATATGGTATCAGAGATTTATCTTTTTGGAGAGGTTAGTATTAATTCTAAATTAATAGATTTTCTGTCTCATAATGACATAATCGTTCATTTTTTTAATTACTATGATTTCTACAGTGCAAGTTTAATGCCAAAAAAATCAAAAGTTTCTGGGAAAGTAACAGTTAAACAAGCCAAATTTTATTTGGACGATGAAAAAAGACTGCAACTAGCGATGAAATTTGTAGAAGGTGCAGGTAAAAACATATACAGAAACCTTAGATATTATAATGGCAGAGGGAAAGATCTCGAAGAGTATATGAATGAGGTTAATTATTACCTAAAAAACTTAGACAAAGCAAGAGATGTGCAAGAACTTATGGGTATGGAGGGTAATATTCACAAAACATATTACAAATCGTGGAGCACAATTATTAATCAAGAGATTGATTTTGAAAAAAGAGTCAAAAGACCACCAGATAATATCGTGAATACTTTGATTTCGTATTTGAACTCATTAGTCTACACAACCGTCTTGGGAGAAATTTATAAAACTCAGCTGGACCCCACGATTAGTTTTCTCCATGAACCTGGCGATAGAAGATATTCGCTGAGTTTGGATATTGCTGAAATATTTAAACCGTTGATAGCTGACAGATTAATATTTTCGTTGTTGAACAAAAATCAGATACAAGACAAACATTTTAGTCAAGAATTAAACTATTTGTACATGAAAGAATCGGGGTCGAAGGTAATATTGCAAGAATACAATAAAACTTTGCAAAGAACGATAAATCATAAAGATTTATCCAGAAATGTAAGCTATAGATATCTAATTAGATTAGAATGTTATAAATTGGTGAAGCATTTTATTGGTGAAAAAGAATATGAACCGTTTATAATTTGGTGGTAAAAATGTATATAATTTTGGTGTATGACATTTCAAATGAAAATAATGGACAGCGAAGGTGGAACAGAGTATTCAAAATATGCAAACAATACTTAAACCATATCCAAAACTCCGTGTTCGAAGGAGAAATCTTGGAATCGGATTTGTTTAAGTTGAAGAAGAAAATCCAAAAAGAAATCGATGAGAAGATAGATTCAGTAATAATATTCAAAAGTCGAAACGAAAGATGGCTTGAAAAAGATATATTGGGAACAGAAATTGATGATCCACAATTTATCTAAATATAATTGTCGATCACCTGTATAGACAAGATACACGTAGATTGACAATGCCTAAAATAACATATTGTTTTGTATTACATTGAATTATTTTCAAAAAAATCGTAAATTTGATATACTTAAAAAAGACATAGACAGAAACACCGTCTATAAGCATTGGAAATACTGTCATAGACAGTCACCTATTAAAATCTATCCAGAGTGGAATGTAAATAATACAAGAAAAGACGAAAAACAAGAACAAGATACAATTAAAATCTATCCAGAGTGGAATGTAAATAATGCAAAATCTGATGACAGTAAATATAAAGTTATTATTAAAATCTATCCAGAGTGGAATGTAAATTATATAAGCGTAAATTGAAACTAAATGGTACAAAATTAAAATCTATCCAGAGTGGAATGTAAATACAGAAATATTAAAACAAGTATTTACTAATTTTGAAGATTAAAATCTATCCAGAGTGGAATGTAAATAATAAAGCATAAAACAAGCTATTTACACTTATTATCATTAAAATCTATCCAGAGTGGAATGTAAATTACCAATAAGTTATTGCAACAAATGTTGAGACAGGAATTAAAATCTATCCAGAGTGGAATGTAAATAGGAGACTTTGCTGGATCATTTAAATGGGGTTATGCATTAAAATCTATCCAGAGTGGAATGTAAATGCGTCTGACGATACAACCAAGTGTTTACTTACTGATATTAAAATCTATCCAGAGTGGAATGTAAATGGACAAAACTCCAATATTTTTTGTTTTCCAGTTAGATTAAAATCTATCCAGAGTGGAATGTAAATAATTATACAAATAGTAAATATTATATAAGCGAATATATTAAAATCTATCCAGAGTGGAATGTAAATATTTAGGCTGAAATCCTCAACATCGAAGTAAACAGGAATTAAAATCTATCCAGAGTGGAATGTAAATATACATTGTTGTATACCCATATTTAGCATATTTGTGAATTAAAATCTATCCAGAGTGGAATGTAAATGCAACTTCTGCATATGCTAAACATAAGTTGTTAGAATTAAAATCTATCCAGAGTGGAATGTAAATAATGATCGCCCATATCTGTAGTATCCATTCTATTTGAATTAAAATCTATCCAGAGTGGAATGTAAATCAACTCAATATCTGTTTTGTTGCTAATACTAAGAAAATTAAAATCTATCCAGAGTGGAATGTAAATGTCCATACGATTTTTGCAAGCTTGCCAGTCCCTGGAATTAAAATCTATCCAGAGTGGAATGTAAATTTCTTTTGTTCTTGTGTTGTCTTTTTTATTATTAATATTAAAATCTATCCAGAGTGGAATGTAAATTTAGACATTTTTTGAAAAGCTTTTAATTCTCTAAACATTAAAATCTATCCAGAGTGGAATGTAAATATAATTGATGCAAAAACATATGAAGAGGCACAAGAAATTAAAATCTATCCAGAGTGGAATGTAAATTATTGAAGCTTGCTACTGATATTGCTTTAACTAATATTAAAATCTATCCAGAGTGGAATGTAAATATCTGAGCAATCCATTTAAGCACATCATAAGTTTTATTAAAATCTATCCAGAGTGGAATGTAAATAACATATATCCTATGAGCCACAAGCTCACAAATGCATTAAAATCTATCCAGAGTGGAATGTAAATACTTATGCAACCGATGTGTTTGCAACACCATCTATATTAAAATCTATCCAGAGTGGAATGTAAATGCATTTAGCTCTTTTAATTCTTTTAATAAATAAATTTATTAAAATCTATCCAGAGTGGAATGTAAATTATTTTTTTAAATAATTATATTCTTTTGTATTCTTGTATTAAAATCTATCCAGAGTGGAATGTAAATTTTGATGATTATTATGTAGCAGATAGTTTTAGCTATATTAAAATCTATCCAGAGTGGAATGTAAATAAAAAAGTAGAATCGAGGGAATTATTCAAACTCTTAAATTAAAATCTATCCAGAGTGGAATGTAAATATTTGTGGAACGCTAAAGACTTTATGCCAAAGTTCAATTAAAATCTATCCAGAGTGGAATGTAAATTTACTAAAAGCTTTAGAGTGGTGGAAAAGTGCCGAATTAAAATCTATCCAGAGTGGAATGTAAATCAAGAGTAGATTTTATATCACTCGCAACAGTTTGATTAAAATCTATCCAGAGTGGAATGTAAATGTTTTTGTTACAACGTCTGTTTTATTTGCTTTTTTATTAAAATCTATCCAGAGTGGAATGTAAATGTGTCAAATCCTTGATTAAGTGGTACAACATTGTTATATTAAAATCTATCCAGAGTGGAATGTAAATTTCAATTTCAAAAATACCTCGTGTGAAAATATGTACATTAAAATCTATCCAGAGTGGAATGTAAATTGTGATATCCAAACCCCAATACACCGTCAACCTTTAATTAAAATCTATCCAGAGTGGAATGTAAATTAGTCAACAACGTGAAGAACCATTGCAATACCACTGCATTAAAATCTATCCAGAGTGGAATGTAAATTAAAAAGAACGAAGTAACATTCGTTGGGCGTGCTAAATTAAAATCTATCCAGAGTGGAATGTAAATCGTCTCTTTGAAATCTTATCATAAGCTAACTGTAAATTAAAATCTATCCAGAGTGGAATGTAAATATCATATAGAAATAACCTCATATCAAGCCTTTCACGATTAAAATCTATCCAGAGTGGAATGTAAATGAAGTGCTACAAGCAGGCGAAATCTGGGCTAATAAAATTAAAATCTATCCAGGGTGGAATGTAAATAGTTTCCATGCAAGGAAAGCACCAGCAATTCCAAGATTAAAATCTATCCAGAGTGGAATGTAAATTTAAAAGGACTGTTAGGCGCTTTCGCTCTTATCCAGATTAAAATCTATCCAGAGTGGAATGTAAATATTTAAAAATCACACATCAGACATAACTGTTGAGATTAAAATTTATCCAGAGTGGAATGTAAATTTGGAAAAGAACACAGGTTGGATTTCAGAACTTGCATTAAAATCTATCCAGAGTGGAATGTAAATCTCGTCCCTTTCATTTTTTTCTACATATTTTCTGCATTAAAATCTATCCAGAGTGGAATGTAAATTTTAGGCAAGATTGACGGAAAGAGTTATGGCTTGATTAAAATCTATCCAGAGTGGAATGTAAATGTACTTTTAAACTTTAGTGGAGGTTGGGAGGGATTGCATTAAAATCTATCCAGAGTGGAATGTAAATTTCCCAAACTTTTACATATTTGACACTCTTTTTTAATTAAAATCTATCCAGAGTGGAATTTAAATAATGAGGTAAAAAGAATTAATATTACTGGAAAGAAATTAAAATCTATCCAGAGTGGAATGTAAATTTTCATAGCGTTTGTGAATTGGTGCATTGGGTAGACATTAAAATCTACCCAGAGTGAAATGTAAAGCAATTAACTCCCAAGAATATATAAACAAGTTGAAATTAAAATCTACCATAGTGGAATATAAATGATTTCATAACAAAAACTAACCAAGTGACATTGTTATTATTAAAATTTAACCATAGTGGAATGTAAATATATCTAACTCAATGAGAGAACTTTATACAATGCAATATTAAAATTTAACCATACTGAAATGTAAATTTCCACCTCTTCAATAGAAAAGTCCTGATCGATAGATTAAAATCTACCCAGAATAAAATGCAAATGATTTATTTATTAGTGATTCATCAACTATTGCTCATTAAAATCTATCAACAGTGGAATGAAAAGAGATGCCTTAACAATTGTAAATTAAAATAAATAAGCTCAATCTAAACTCCATTTAAAATGTGTAGGATATTAATAATAAAACATGATATACTAGAATTAAATGATATTTAATGGAGGGAATTATGAACTTAAAGAAAAACTTAGTTAAATGTACAGTTGCATTATCATTAGCAACAATGCTAACGATTCCAACAAATGGACTTGCATACAAAGAAGCAAGAATAGGTGGACATGATAGATTTGATGTAGCAATCAACATATCGAAAAAGTATGAAAACTCAGATACATGCTATTTGATTAATTACCTAGCATATCCTGATGCAATAGCATCTTCAAACTATATCAAAGATAGAAATGAAAAACATATACCTATATATTACACAAAGTCAGACAAAGTAGACACAAAAACATTAAACCATTTAAAAACAAAAAAATACAAAGAAATAGTCATATTTGGTGGAGAAAATTCTGTATCAAATAAAGTAATCCAACAATTAAAAAATAATGGTTTAAATGTTAGTAGAAGTTCAGCAGGAAAAAATAGATACGATACAGTTAATGATTTACTAATAGGATCTACATACTACGAAGACGAAAATATAATATTAGTAAGTGGAGAAAACTTTGCTGATAGTTTAATCGCTACATCGTTAGCAAAAAAACTAAATTGTAAGATAATAATTACACCTTCCAATGAAATTGACAAGACAATCAAAAATGAATTCTTTAATACAAATAAAAAACAAAGAGCAAAAGTTAATAATGTATACATAGTGGGTGGAGAAAAATCAATATCAAAAAATATTGAACAACAATTCTCTGAAGTAGCGAAAGTTCATAGAATAAATGGAAGAGATAGGTATGATACATCATTACTGTTAGCAAAAGAAATTGGAAATGATAAGTATACAGTTGTAAGTGGAGAAAACTTTGCGGATAACTTAGTTGCTATTCCATACTCTTACGCACATGACAGAACTTTGGTTCTTACCAATCCAAAGTATACTTCTAATAAATTAAAGACTTTAATCAGAAATACAGATTTCATGATAGTTGGCGGAGAAAAATCTGTTCCAGATGAAATACTAGAGTTAGAAAACAAAGATTCAGTAAAACCAGATGACAAAAAAGAACAAGAAGAACCAGAAGATAAAAATAATCAAAAGGATCAGGAAAAGCCAGAAGATAAAGAAAAACAAGAAAATGAATTGATAACAATTACTACGTTTCCTTATGCAGAAATAAAATTGAAGGCAAAGTCTTTTGAAGAAGCTTTAAAGTTATCAGAAAATATAAAAACATACCCATATGAGATATCAATTCCTAATGATATACTAGAAAAACTATATAATGATGATCATGAAATTTTACGTCATAGTATTATAATACGAAATAAATCAGATTTAAATAGTTTGAAAATTATGTATTATGATGAAATAAAAATGAAAAAAGAATTAAAAACTGTTGCAAAGTCAGCTTTGAATTATGGAAAAGGAAATGACAAAAAAACTGTGGAGTATATTATAAAATGGATATGTAACAATACAACTTATGACCAAAGACATTATTCCAAAAACATTCAAGATCAAATAGACGCTATTGGACATCCTGTTTTATGGTATCAAGATAGAATAAAATCCAATAAAAAAGTGGGTAGGGGAGTTTGTGATTTATATGCTGCTTTATTTAACCAATTATGTGAGTATGCAAATATTCAAAGTGAATCTGTATTAGTAGGTATAAAAACAGAACAGTATGATCATGCTATAAATGTTGCAAAAATAAATAATCAATGGCTATATTTTGATGTTACTTTTTATGACTATGGAGATAAAAATAAAACTTTTAATAATTTAGGAAATTATCCACGCTTTTTTGCTACAAGAACTAATATGCAAAAACTTTATAAAGTAATAGAAAAGATTGATTTGAATTAAAACGAGACTGTGAAATAGTTTGTGTATAGAATCCTCCTGATATTGTAGTAATCAGGAGGATTTTAGAATACCAAGAAAAAGATCAGAAACAAGATTCAACAAAATTCATATTATATAGAGAAATAAAAGATAAAAGACTTAAAAACAGTATACAAAGCATCAGCAGAAAAACTAATACTAAGTAATCTAGATATATTTGAAGGGAAATGGCGGAAAAACATCCAATGTGTGTAAATTAGTATAGAAACAACTGGGCTGAATTAGCAACATATTTCAAATATCCAGATAGAATAAGAAAAGTAATATATACAACAAATAGCATAGAAAATTTTAATAGACAACTTAGAAAAGCAAAAAAACAAAACAATATTTCCAAGCGACTACGCCCTAAAAAAGCTTGTATCTAGCGATTGTAGATGCTTCAAGTAAGTGGACAAGTAGAATAAGAGGATGGGGGTAAATATTGTCACAACTATCAATATTTTTGAAGTCAGAATCTAAATTTTGCCATTAAAACAATAAAAGGTATATTTAAAAAAATAAAAAATATCAGCTCACAACCTATCAGGAAGAGCTAATACACAAAACTTTTCACATACCCATTAGAAAACCTGTTAATCATGAATTAAAACTCAGTACTTTTCTGGATATCGTCATCTTCTATTATTTCAAAATCATCTGGATCGTACAAGTAATCTTCATCAGTATCATCAATAATTCTTATAAATTCACCTTCATATCCTAATGCTTCGTAAATTTTGTTTTTAGTTAGAGATATACCCCAATTTTCTCTTATATATTTAGCTTTCATCATTGTCATCCTATTATATTAATTCTTATCTTTTATCCAATCATTAAAGTCGTATCCACGTACTTCTAACTCGTTTTTTATAGAGTCCAGCACAAATTCATATCCAGCAATTACACCTTCATCAAATTCGCTATTTAATTCTTTTTCATAATCTTCTTTTCGTTCAACTATATCCATTATTATTGCTTTTAGGGTTTCTTCGGACCATTTCCAATCTATTTTTGACTTCATAATTTACTCCTATTTTAGATATCTATAAATTTTGTTATTATCATTCAAACATTAATCAATATTTAGTTTTCGATTTTAAAGTCTTATTTAGGTATTTATTATAAATTATATCATTATTGTATAAAAAATACTGAAAATTTCTATACAATATAAAAGCGAAAAGGTGTTTAATAGTAATTTTACAAATCATCATCATAATATTGGATCTCTGGGAGATAAAAGATATAATATAATTATATTTCAGGTTATCGAATATTTACATAAAAGTTGGTACATGGTTTGTAAAAGAAAGTGAACATAAAAAAGAAAGGATTAATGGTTATGAAGTTTAAAACGCCAACTGTATATTATTATTGCCCAGACTATAAAAAGTATGTAAAACGTGAAGGTGGAATGTATTACTGCATAAAAGATGGTAAAGAAGTATTTAATGATTTCTATTCTAAAATTGATTTGGGGTCGATATATACCGAAGATATAACAAAGGAAGAATATTATGCTCAACTATCTTAGAGCTTTTTTTATTATGCTAAATGCGCATAAAGGACAAAAAGATAAAGGCGGACATGCTTACTTTTTACATCCATTAAGGGTTTCTAAGAAAATAAGTGATAGGCGATAAAAGATAGTTGCACTGTTGCACGATGTTTTAGAAGATTCTGACAAATATACAATTAATGATTTTGAATTTCTTGACTCTGAACAAAAAGATGCTTTGATTAAACTTACGCATCCAGAAAATGTAGCATACATGGATTATGTAAAAAATATAAAAAGTAATAGCATTGCAAGAAAAGTAAAACTAATGGATTTGGAAGATAATATGAATCTAAATAGGCTTGTTTACTTTACAGAAAAAGACTTTAAAAGAGTTGAAAAATACAAGAAAGCTAGAGATTATCTTTTATCATAAAATTAATAAAACCCCAAATATTAATAATCTAAGATGTTGAAAGTTAAAGAAATAGAATTGTTGGAGGAATAATATGCTCAACACACATGAAAATAACATTAAAGCCGAAAAAATGTTAGAAGAGTATTATAAAAAATATTTAGAAAAAAAGAAGAAAACAAAAAACAAAAAACAAAAAATCAAGCCTAAAAGGACAAAATAATTAATTTATTAAATGCAACTTCCTAACAGATGTTCTTAATAAAACACCCGTTTTTTTGAATAATCCAAAAAACGGAAAAAGACTGTGAGTTTTGGCGCTCACAGCCTTTATTTTTCGTGTTGTTTGATTATATTTTCTAATCTATTGTATTCTTTTTTGAATCTCGGGTTTGTGGATTTTGATTTCAATTTATTTAAGTTTTTTCGTGCTAACACAAAATCGTTGTCAAATATGTTTTTCATTATATACAATTGTTTGATGTTTTCGCCGTAATTTGGACTGTTTTCAAATTGTTTTAAAAGTTTTCCATGTGTTGTGAATATCTCATTAAACTTAATTTGATCGTTCAATTTGAAGTGGGCAATCATTGTGTTGAGCCAATATATCAATTGAAGGTCTTGATTTTTCAATTGGTCTTTTGCAATTGTTTCATAAGTTGACAATGTTTTATTTGGTTCATTAAGTTCCAAATATCCTGCTCCCAAATTCATTTTCATTACTGTTTGTATGTGTTTGTTTTTGATTTTGGGAATTTTAGGTTCTAATTCGTTGACGAAATCTTTGTATTTCATTTCTTCAAACAGTTTCATTGAATGTTTCAATTCGTTTGTTTTGTAGGAGTAATAAATTGTGGTGATTATTAAAATGACTGCCAAGACAACCCCACCGATTATCCAATAATATTTAAGCATAACTTTGTCGTCGATTTTGAAGACAAGGCTAATGATTAGCATGGCTATTCCGATTGCAAATGCTATGCCAAATAATTTTAGAAATTTTTTCATGTGTACCTCTGTTTTATTTTAATTTATTTGAAAATATCAAATATACTTTTTGTAGTTTTGTTATAAATCTTGTTATAAAGTGCTTTTTTGGGGTTTTTAAACCAACCAACTCCTTTTTTCCCGTAAGTTGGGTCAATTGCAGACTTTAGTTGTCTCTTGTACTTTGAAGTTGTTCTTGCTTTGAGTGATTTCTTCAAGCTTGGTGTTCTGAATCCTATTTTCATAATTGCCTTCCTTTATATATTATTTCTCTTATCTTTTGAACTATTTTTTGCATTTTTAATTTATAATTATATTACATAGTTTTAAAGTTAGTTTGTCAAGTCTATTTTCTATTTTTTAACTGCATGTAGTTGAGCGTCTGATTTTTTTATCCACTTGTTTTTTAACCATCTTTATAGTATAATCTTTATAAGTTAAAGGTAGTTAGAGCTATAATAGCTCTAACCTAATTAACAATTCAATCAAAATCAATATAGTTATTATTAACTCAATTATCGCCTTAATCAAGTTAATAATATTTTGATTATTTGATTTTGATTTTTTCGTTGTCTTTTTGTGCTTACGCATTCAACTCACCGCCTTTTAAAATATAGATTTGATGTGTGGTTGTGTGGATGCATTTCTTTAACTTATAACTTGGTAATACAATTTCGGAAATGTATTACCAAGTTTTTTTATTCTTTTTTTGCATGTGATGGTTTGTGTTATTTTTTATCCATTTGCTTTTTAACCATCTTTATAGTATAATTTATTTATGAAATCTTTAATCTTGTCCATGAGTCCACCTCCTAACTATTTTTGAATTTGTCGGGTGGCTCTGGATTATGGTTTTTTAGCTTACAATTATGTATAATTGTATTATCAATACTTTTTTTATTGTCCTTATTATGATTTTTCAGTGTTTATGCCGTTGATATGGCTTTATTTTTTTGCTTCCAAAAAGATATTCGAAGTACTTTACCTTTTACATTTAATTGATAATTGTTATTATATATCCATTATAAATCATTTATGCGGATTTTCAATTGGGTTTTGTATTTGAAAATTTTGTGAGATAATAAAAATGGTGATATTATGTTAGAGTTTATGAACTTAAATGATAAAAACATGATAGCTGTTCAAGGTGCTGGCGGGAAAACTTCGACTGTTTTTTTGCTTGCAAATGAGTTCAAATCAATGAATGAAGCATCTCTTGTGAGTACGACTACTAAAATGGGGATTGTGAGTGAGGATAAGTTTGATTATTTGTACACATTCAATGAGAAAACGAAAATTGTAGATGGCAAAATATACTTCACTTCCAAATCACGTACAGATACAAAAGAAATCGGATTTGAACCTGAATTTTTCGACAAAATTTTTCTTGATGGTTTGTTTTCCAATATAATTTTGGAAACGGATGGAGCAAAGACAAGAGCTATCAAAGCTCCTCGTGAAGATGAGCCTGTAAATCCTAAAAACATCACTCATTGTGTTGGTGTGATGGGACTTGATAGTGTGAACAAGCCTTTTGATGAAAGATTTTGCCACAGAAAAGAATATATGGAGAAAATTATTGGAAATCCCGAGATTTTGACAACAAAAAGCTACGCTGAAATCATCAATTCTAATTGTGGTCTGTTCAAAAATTCTTACGATGCGAAAAAATTTTTGATTTTGAATAAGGCAGATACAAAACTAGACATTGAAAATGCGATGGATATTATTGAGAGAATTGATGTAGATGTTAAGATTTTTGTGATGAGTTTTGGAAAAATTATAAAAATATACTAGGAGAATTTTATGAATTTACTTGAAGATTTGAATTTTGATGAGAATCATATTATTAAGGATATAATTGTTAGAAATGAAAAGTTTGACATTCACAGAATCCAATCGAAAAACGAAACATCAGGACCATATAATCAGGACTTTGACGAATTTGTTGTCATAATTAAGGGTGAGGCAATATTAAATGTCGAAGGAAAAGATGCAAGACTTAAAGAAATGGATACGTATTTTATTCCTAAAAATGTAGTTCACGAAGTAAAAAACACAAGTGATGAATGCGTGTGGCTGTGTTTTACGATAAAATAGTTGACAATTGAATCAAGAGAGTATATAATATTTTGGTATGTAAAAGGAGTCATTTCCTTTTATACAATACAGAAAGTCGCCGATGGCCGGGTGTGCGACGTGTCTAAATTCCCGGTGAGAAAACAATCGCTTTTTGGCAGCGATGTCCAAGTAGCCAAATATTGTAAATAAAGGAAAGGATGAATTGAATGAAAACTTATATACCTAAGAAAGATGACATCCAAAGAAAATGGTATGTAGTAGATGCAACAGATGTTGTTTTAGGTAGATTATCTACTGAAGTTGCTTCTATTTTAAGAGGAAAAAACAAACCAATGTTTACTCCTAATGCGGATGTTGGAGATTACGTAATTGTAATTAACGCAGAAAAAGTTAAATTAACAGGTAAGAAATTAGAACAAAAAGAATTAAGACATTACACAGGATACGCTGGTGGTCTTAAATCAATTACCTACAAAGACTTAATGCAAAAAGACCCAGAAAGAGCTGTAACTCATGCTATCGTTGGCATGCTTCCTCACAACTCTTTAGGACGTCAAATGGCTAAAAAATTAAGAGTTTACAGAGGCGCTGATCACGATCACATCGCTCAAAACCCTGAAGTTTTGGAAATTAAGTAGGAGGTAATTAAATGGCTAATAATAGATATCAAGGAACTGGTAGAAGAAAAACTTCTGTTGCTAGAGTTACTTTAGTACCAGGAAGTGGAAAATTCACAATTAACAAAAAAGATATAAGTGAATACTTTAACTTCGATACATTAAGAGTTATAGCTAAGGAAGCTTTGGAATTAACAAACAACGCTGAAAGCTATGATGTTACTGTTAATGTAAAAGGTGGCGGATACACTGGTCAAGCAGGTGCTATTAGACATGGTGTTGCTCGTGCTTTATTAGAAGTTGATCCAGACTACAGAGCTGAATTAAAAAGAGCAGGTTTCTTAACTAGAGATCCTCGTAAAAAGGAAAGAAAGAAATACGGTCTTAAAAAAGCTCGTAAATCTCCACAATTCAGTAAGAGATAGTTTTTTCGAAATTATTCCCACAGATTTTTGTCTGTGGGTTTTTTATTTGCGTAAAAAATTATTAGAAATATATTGATGCATCACGTATTAATACGTATAATAAAAGTGTCAGGAGGTAAAGTGCACATGCCGATGACTCAAAAAGAAATGGTCAAACTTCTGAAACAACATGGATTCGTTGAGGTAAAAAGTGAGGGCAAATGCTCACATATCAAAATGAAAAAGTCAGGAGTAAGATCAATTCCTGTTCCTAAAGGTGTATTGAAAAAAGGGACAGAAAGACAAATATTGAAGCAAGAGGGGCTATTATAGCCCGATACTTCAATATCTAATGGAGGTGTTTTATGTTAGTAAGTTATCCTGCATTGTTTTACAAAGAACCAGAAGGTGGATATTTTATTAATTTTCCTGATTTTGAGTATTCAGGAACGCAAGGAGAAGATATTTCAGATGCTTTGTTTATGGCTAGTGATTGGTTGGGAATTACTGTGTCAGGATATATCGAAGAAGGAATAGATCTGCCTAAAGTTAGTAACATTAATGATTTGTCACTTGAAGGAAATGATCCCTTCAGAGATGATCCTGAAATTGATTTAGAATACATTGAGAATGAATCGTTTATTTCGATGATTTTTGTAGATGTAGAAAAATATTTTGAAAACACTAAATTAGTAAAGAAAACTTTTTCCATACCAAAATGGGCGAACGATTTGGGTAACAGATTGAATTTGAATTTTTCAAAAGTTTTAACTGTTGCTATTGAAAATGAAGCTATAAAATAAATATTTTCAAAGGGCTATTCTTTATGATAGCCCTTTATTTTTTATTTGCTTAAAAAATTATTATTTTATACTCCTAATCAATATATGATATACTTATTAAGTAAAAAGGTTGTGATTATTTTGAATATCGATATTATTTCGGTGGGTAAGGTTAAGGAAAAATACATAAAACTAGGCATTGCTGAATTTTCGAAAAGATTATCTGCGCACTGCAAGCTAAACATAATTGAGGTTGATGATTTGAGTGCTGCAGAGAATTTGTCCGACAGCGAAAAGGAGATAGTGAAGGACAAGGAAGCGGAGAAAATCTTGTCGAAAATCAAGGACAATCACTACGTGATTACGCTTGAAATTTTGGGAAATCAACTTACTAGCGAAAAATTAGCCGCCAAGATTGAAAATTTAACTGTACAAGGTCATTCTAATATTTGTTTTGTTATCGGCGGATCTTTGGGACTTGGAAAAAGTGTACTTGACAGGAGTGATTATGCGCTTTCTTTTTCCAAGTTTACATTTCCACATCAACTGATGAGGTTGATTTTGTTGGAACAAATTTACCGAAGTTTCAGAATAATTAATAATTTACCATATCATAAGTGAGGATAAAATGAAGGGAAAAAAGACAACTGTTGCATTGGCTTTTCTTATAGTGATTTTAGTTGGTGTGATTGGCGTTAGATATTCAGAAATTTCTGGGAAATCTCCAATTCAAGCATCACAAAAAAGTTCTCAAGTGAAAAATGTGACAAAAGCAGAAGAAAAATCAAATAAAAAATCAGATAACGAAAAAGAGAATAAAAATCTTGAAAAGAAAGAGATAACCATAACTTGTTGGGGAGATTATATGAATCATATAACTCAAATTCGCCAAGCGAAAGCTACAAATTATGATTTTACGGATTCTTTTGCAGTTATCAAAGATATTGTGGGTAAGAGTGATTTATCCATAGTCAATTTGGAGACGACTATTGCGAAGGATGAATCAGACATGAGTGGTTATCCAGAATTTGCAACGCACGAAAATGTTGTAAAAGCTCTAAAAGATACAGGATTTGATGTGGTGAGCACTGCCAATAATCATTCTTACGATAGAAGACTAAAAGGGATTGACCACACAATTAATACAATTGAAAAATACGGTTTGAAAAGAACTGGAACGTTCAAGGAGAACGAATCGACCAATCCACTTATCATTGATGTGAAAGGGATAAAGGTTGGATTTTTTTCATATACACAAATGCTCAATGGATTTGAAAATTCTATGCTTAATTCTGGACGAGATACTGCGGTAAATTTAATAAATATGGAACAAATCCAAAAAGATGTGGATTATTTAAAGCAAAATCACGCAGATGTGATAATGTGCTACATGCATTGGGGAGAGGAATATTCTGATTATCCTAACTCTTATCAGAAAAACACGTTCAAGAAACTTTCAGATATGGGAGTTGACTTGGTGATAGGATCGCATCCGCACACAATACAAAATGCTGATGTTATTGAAAACGACGGCAAAAAATCATATTGTGTTTATTCAATGGGAAATCTAGTTTCAGATCAAAGAGAATCCTACGGACAATATTACGGTGTAGAGATTGGAGTGTACTCGGATATTAAAATTGAGAAAATTGGGGACAAGACAACTGTAAAAAGTTTCGAAAACAAGCCATACTATCTAGACAAATACACAGATAGTGTGACTACAAGATATGTCGTAGTTCCAGTTAAACAAGTCCTTAATTCAGAGATAAATTATCCAAGAAAAGACAAAATAATATCCAAATTGAACAGAGCAAATCAACATTACGAGAAAATTTTTAACAAGGAGTAAAAATGGGAAATATAATACTTACAGGTGACAGACCAACAGGAAAATTACATTTGGGTCATTACGTAGGCTCATTAAAAAACAGAGTTATCATGCAAAACAAAGGGGATTTCGACAAGATGTATGTCATGATTGCCGACGCGCAAGCTTTGACTGACAATTTTAACAATCCAGACAAAGTCCGTGACAATATCATTGAAGTTGCGCTTGATTATCTAAGTTGTGGGATTGATCCTAATAAAGTTACGATATTCGTGCAATCACACGTTGAACAACTAACAGAATTGATGTTTTATTATATGAACTTAGTTACACTTTCAAGACTCGAAAGAAATCCTACAGTTAAAGCAGAAATCAAACAAAAAGAATTTGGAGCGAGCATTCCTGTTGGATTTTTGACTTATCCAATCAGCCAAGCAGCTGATATCACGCTTTTCAATGCAAATATAGTTCCTGTTGGAGAAGACCAGCTTCCAATGTTGGAACAAACACGTGAAATTGTCAGAACATTTAACAATTATTACTCAGAAGTTTTGGTTGAACCAAAAGCTGTAATTCCTGACAATAAAATCTGTTCCAGACTTCCAGGATTAGATGGCAAAGCGAAAATGAGTAAATCATTGGGTAACTGTATTTATTTGTCGGATTCTGAAAAAGATGTCAAATCAAAAGTAATGAGTATGTTCACAGATCCTAACCACATTCAAATTACAGATCCTGGAAAAGTTGAAGGAAATACAGTGTTCACTTATTTGGACGCTTTCTGTACAGACGATGATTTCTCAGAATTTCTTCCAGATTACAAAAATTTGGACGAATTAAAAGATCATTACAGACGTGGTGGACTTGGCGATGTCAAAATCAAAAAATTCTTGAACAATATTTTGCAAAAAGAATTATCTCCAATCAGAGAAAAAAGAAAACACTACGAACAAAACATTCCAGAAATCTTCGATATGTTGTTAAAAGGATCAGAAGATGCCAGAGAAGTTGGAGCAGAAACTTTGAAGAAAGTAAAAGCTGCAATGGGAATCAACTACTTTGAAGATGTGGAATTGATTAATAAACAACAACAAAAATACAAATAAATGAGAAATCAATCACGTCAGTGGTTGATTATGGATAGCAAACCATCATATACGAATATCTAGACTTCAAAAATTGATGATTTCTAAATCTCAAAATCCTAAAATCGCAAGCACGCTGAAGCTTACGCAGTCCGATTTTGACGGATTTATTCGATTTGAAATCTTGACAATTTTTTCCGTATGATATTCTTAGCATGAAAGGTTTGCTATATTTTTTATATATGTCAATCACTTCGGTGGTTGATTTTTGCTTGATTAATAAAATATAAATTTTATTTGATTTTTCATTTGCTTAAAATTATTATTTAAGGGTATAAATAATAAAGGAAAGGAAGATTATTATGTTAAGAGCAAAAGTAGGATCTAGATTATATAATATAAACGAAGCTATTAAGCTTGGAGAAATTGCGATAGCTAGCTTGAATGAGGTGCAATCTTATTTGGGTACAGCATCAGGATGGGGAATTTTCGATATTTTCAAGGGTAAGACTATTACTACTATGATTAAAAGATCGAATTTAAAAAAGGCGAAGAATCAAGCGAAGAAGGCTGATTTGGCGATTAGAAAGTTCAATAATATTATGATTGATTTGGACAAGAAACCAAGTGTTGGTTTCAGATACAAGAACACGTTTTTCTTGGCGGATTATTTTGATAATAAGCTTTTTGACTCTGTAATTCAAATGCAAATTCTCAATAACAAGAGAAATTGCGACGCTGCTATTAAGCAATTGAAAAAAGAAGTGTATAATTTACAAAAGGAAAAAATGAATTTAATGAATGAATAGATTTTATAGGGGGTATTATGTTCAAAGAGTTTAAGAAATTCATTACTGAAGGTAATGTAATGGATTTGGCAGTTGCCGTTATCATGGGTGCTGCTGTTAAGGAAATGGTAGATGGACTTATTAATGGACTTATAGCACCTTTGATTGGGGCTGCAACTGCAGGAATTGATATGAAAGAAATGGCAGCAACTGTTGCAGGAGTTAAGTTACAATACGGTTTGTTCTTGGATGCTTTGGTTAAATTTATTATAATTGCATTCGTAGTTTTCTTGATGGTTAAAGCTATCAATAAAGGTCGCGATGCTTTGCATAAAGAACCGGAAGCTGATCCAACAACAAAAACTTGCCCATATTGCAAGAGTGAAATCGACATTACTGCTACAAGATGTCCACATTGTACATCTGAATTAACAGAATAATTTGACATAAAAGGGGATTGTATCCTCTTTTTTTGTTGTCTTGTGTTATACTGAAAAAGGAATGATTAATTTATAATAAGGAGATTATGATGAAATACGATTTTGAAACGATTAGTGACAGAAACGAAATGGGATCTAGAAAATGGGCTGTAAGAAGCGAACAATTTCCGAATATGAAAAAAGATGTAGTTCCATTTAGCGTTGCAGATATGGAATTCAAAAACGCACCAGAAATTATCGAAGGTTTGAAAAAACGCTTAGATAATTTGGTTTTGGGATATTGCTCTCCTACAGACAGATTTTACAATAGCATCATAAATTGGGACAAGAAACGCCACAATGCAGATATAAAAAAAGAATGGATTGTCGAAGTTCCAACTGTTGTAGATGGATTTTTTGCTGCAGTAAGTGCTTTCACTAAAAAAGGCGATTCTGTAATGATTATGAGACCAGTGTATGGTCCATTCAGATTTGCCATTGAATTTAATGAAAGAGTTATGACAGATGTTCCTTTGATTTCAGACCAACGCAACAATTATTCAATTGATTTTGAAAAATTTGAATCAGAATGTAAAAAGTCTGAAAACAAAATGGTTATTCTTTGTAATCCTCATAATCCGGGTGGAATTTTGTGGAGCAAGGATGATTTGGAAAAAGTAATCAAGATTGCGAATGATAATGATGTGATTGTTGTGGTTGATGAGATTTGGCAAGATATTGTTATGCCGGGAAACACTCACACATCTGTGCTTTCTTTGGATAGAAAATTAATCGAAAAAACAGTTGTGTGTCAATCTTCTACAAAAGCTTTTAACTTGGCAGGACTTTGCTGTGGATATACAATTATTTCCGATTCCGAAATGATGGCTCAATACAAGAAGACTTTGGATATTATGAGAAGCAACGCTGTCAATGTTATGGGACTTGAAGCTACACAATTGGCTTTTGACGAAGCTGAAGACTGGCTTGACGAATTAATCAATGTTATAGATACTAACCAAAAAATCGTCTACGATTTCTTCCAAGAAAAATACCCTAAAATCATAGTAAATCACCTTCAAGCAACTTATGTTATGTGGATGGATTTCAGATGTTTAGGATTGAACAGCGACGATTTGCTTAAAACATTGGGTGAAAAAGCTGATTTGGTATTCACTGACGGAAGATTTTTCGGAGAATGCGATGGATTTGTACGATTTAACGTTGCAGCTCCTACAAAAGTCGTAAAAGACGCATTAGTTAGATTGGATAATTTACTACAAGAATTATACAAATAAACACAAAAATCCCGAAACTCGTTTGAATTTCGGGATTTTTTTAATTTCTATTTTACATTCAAAAATTGTTGCATAAATTCGAAAGGACCATTATCCACTTGAACTTTTGGATTATTAATTGATGTGTCTTCTTTTGAAGTTAGTGAGATGTTAATGCTTTCTGTATCTTTTGATTTTGGAGTTGATTTTAAGCTAACATCGTATGATTTGTCCTTGAATTCAAATGTTAAATTGAACTTATCGTCTTTGTTAGTTGTCTTTAATGTGTTCATTTTTTCTTCGAATTCTTTTTTAGATTGGTCTGATTTTAAATTATTTTCAATTTCTTGGATTTTTTGTTGTTCTTGGTCTGTAAGGTCACTTCCCTTGGCAAGTTTGGCGTATTCTTTGAAGTTTTTCAATAAAGTTTTTCTTGAATATTCCATGACTTTTGCCCATTGTTCGCCAGTCAAATTCACAGAGTATTTGTGGTTGCCATCTTCTTTAACAGTTAATTCCTTGTTGTCGATTACAAAGTCTTTTGCGATTCTAACTTGGAATTTTGTATTTGATGATAAAAGTGGCATGAACACAGTGAAATCTCTTACAGTTGTCGCTTGGAAATTTTGCTCAGTTAATTTTTGCAAAATTTGTGTAACATTGAAGTACAAGTTTTTTTGAATCAAAGCTTCCTTCATTTTTGGTGGAAGATTGTTAGCAAATGCATCGTAATTCAAGTACGCTTTTCCATCTTGGATTGCAAAGTGAAGTTCACCCAAGTTGTTTCCTTGACCAGCTAATTGAGCTACATCGCTTGTAACAGTTGCCATTGCAACTCCTGTTGTTTTGTCTTGTGTTGCTTTGACTTTGATTTCTTTTAGCTTGGAAGTTTCATTCTTGAATTCATAAGATTGGTTCTTCCATTCAGTTGTTTTTCTAAAATCGTTTAATAGGCTTACTTTTTCTTTTGCTTGAGAGCAAGCGCTTAAAGTTATTACCATAAGTAGTGATAATAACACTAATGTAAATTTCTTTTTCATAAATTCCCCCTGACAATAATATTATAACAGATTTCGGCAAATGATTTTGAACAAATCACAATTGTAGACTTATTGTAACCTAATGTTGAATTTTGAAATATAAATGACAAATAAATAGTTGACAAGTAGAAATCGTTTAACTAAAATAAAATTGAAGTGATAATTATGAAAAAATATTAGAGGTTCATATGACTATAGGTAAATTAAGAAAAACAATCACACTTGTTATTATGATGTTGTTACTTTTATCGTCTTGTCAAAAAAATAAAATTAAAAACGACGAGCAAAAAGCAAATCAAAACGAGACAGTAAAAGTAGATGTTGACGAAAAGGATAAAGCTAATATAAATGAAACTGTAAAAATGTTTTTTACGCAAAAATATTACAAGTTGGAAAAAGATACAAATAAAATTAGATTGAGTGAAAGTCTTGAAAAATTTTTAGCTAAAAAACCAGATTATAAGTATTATGAATTATCCGAGTTGAAAATATTGGATACGTATGAAAGTAAAGACAAAATTTTAGTTTTAGTGAAGACATGGATTTCTACTAAGGATAAGAAATCTGGAGAAGGCGTGATAATGAGAATTTTAATATCTAAGGATAAGAATACGTATGTCGTAGAAAATGAAGTTGCTGAGGATATGATAGAATCAGAAAATTATCAAACAAAATTATCCAAAAAAGATATAAAAAATTACATTAAAAAATCATCGGTAATGAATGGAGACAATTTATCGGATTCAGAGATAGATAAGAATATAAAAGATTTTGATGTGTACGATTTTTACTCATATATTGGAATGTTTGAAGTTCAAAAAAGTAAAGAAACTAATGAAGATTTAATTTATGTTTTAGAAAATCACGAATACAAATAATTTAAAAAGGAAAGTTCATCAAAAAGAACTTTCCTTAATTTTTTGTTATTTTAATTTTTCTAATAATTTTAATGTGTAATCGTACATTCTTTGAGTAGATTCAATTCCCAAATGTTCTAATGGAGTGTGAGCACCAATGATATCTGGACCGAAACTAATCATATCGCAATCAGGAAGTACGCCTTTTAACAAACCACATTCCAAACCAGCGTGGATTGCCGTTACATTAGCTTTGTTGCCAGTCATTTCTTCGTACAATGCTGGAGCAACTTTTGCCAATTCTCCATCAGTGTTGAATTCCCAAGCTGGGTATTCTTTTTCGATAACAGTAGTTCCGTGAGTCAAATAAGCTAATGATTTGATTTTGTCGAACATATTGTGAAGTTCGCTTTCTACAGAACTTCTTACACAACAAGTAACCTTGATTTTTTCGTCGTCTGCTTCAACAATACCAACGTTAGAACTTGTTTGAACTAAACCTTCGATGTCTTGTGAAGTTGAGATAACATCGTTGATTAACAAATACAAGAATTTAACGATTGATTGTGAAGTTTCTTTTGAATAAGAAAATTCTGTTTTTTCTGTTTCTTTAATATTCAAAACCAAGTTAGGGTCAGTTTTTCTACCTTCGTGACGAACATATTCACCAATTTCGTTTAAAATATTCATCGCTTTATCCAAATCATCAACAGTGATAATAGCGTGAGCATTCTTAGCGATGGCGTTGTGTTTTGAACCACCGGAGATTTCTTGCAATCTAAAATCCATTTCCAAAGCAACTTTGTTCAAAAGTCTAGCCATAACTTTGATAGCATTTTTGTTTTGTTTTTGGATTTCAAGACCAGAGTGACCACCATTCAAACCAGAAAGAGAAATTTCGATAGCTTTTGACAAACCTTCTGATTTTTCACTTTTAAAAGTAGTGATAGCATTTGCTCCACCAGAACAGCTTACAATGAAGTCTCCTTCAGTTTCAGTGTCGATATTTAACAAGCGAGTTCCGCTTAAATGTTCAGCAGTCACACCATTTGCTCCGTCCATTCCACGTTCTTCATCAATTGTTACAAGAACTTCCAATTTTGGATGAGCAACATCATCAGAATCCAAAATAGCTAAGCAAAACGCAACAGCGATTCCGTCATCTGCGCCTAAAGTTGTGTTATTTGCATAAACATATCCGTCCTTAACGTGCATTGAAATAGGATCTTTTAAGAAATCGTGGTCTGAATCATCAGTTTTTTCGCAAACCATATCCATGTGTCCTTGCAAAATAACAGGTTCTGAATTTTCGTAACCTTCTGTAGCATCTTTTTTGATAATAACATTGTTAAGAGAATCTTGGTACACTTCCAATCCTCTTTCCTTTGCAAAGCTAACTAAAAAATCTGAAACAGCTTTTTCATTTCCTGAACCACGAGGAATATCGTTTAATTGTTTGAACCAATAAAACACTTTTTTTGGTTCTAAATCTTCATATTTTTGCATGAGTAACCTCCTATATATATTCTTACTTTATTATAACTCTTTTACATTATTTTGTAATCTAATTGACAAGATTATTTACAACATTTACGATAATATCCATACCATTAGAAATATCATCGTAGCTCATCTTCGCAAACCCAACCAAAAACACATTAGTATTCATATTTTTATCCAAATAAAAATCATCGATAGGAATCACATACACTGATTTTTCCCTCAAAGTTTTCAAAAAAACATCACTATCAATCCTCTTATCTACCTTGATTACGACAGAAGTTCCACAATCAGTTTTCTCAAAATCAATGAATTTGCAGCCGTTAATTTTTGAAAAAATAATCTCGTATTTTTTTGCGTACACCTTCTTCATCTGATTGATCTGCTTTTCAAAATCTCCACTGTCGATAAACTTGGACAACGCAGATTGAACGAAAATCGACACAGGACACCTCTCAGATTTTAATACAGAATAAAATTTATTCATCAAATTTTTAGGCAAAACCATAAAACTCACACGCATCGCAGGGGTTACTGTACGTGAAAAATTCCCGATGTAAATCACCTTATCATTCACATCCAAAGTCTTCAGTGGAGCGATAGGACGAAGCTTGTATTTGAATTCTGCATCGTAGTCATCCTCAATTATGTAGCGATTATTTTCTTCGTAAGCCCAATTCAACAGATCAATCCTTTTATTAATCGGCATAATCGCAGAAGTAGGAAACTGATGAGAAGGAGTCACACTTACAACATTTGCATCTGTTTGTTTCAGGAAATCTATGTCAATCCCATCCTCATTCACATTAATCGGCGTACTTTTGAAATTATTGTAGAAACCAATTCCGTGATACGCATATCCAGGATTTTCGAAACCAAAAACGGGATTGTTAAGAAGATTTTTAATCAAAATCAACAACTCGTTGCTGCCGGAACTCACGACGATTTGATTGGGATTCACGATAATTTCTCTGAAATCTTTCAAATAATTTGAAATAGAACATCTTAAAGAAAATAATCCCAAACCATCGACTTTTCCTAAAATAGCATCATCATCTTCATTAATTGAATCCCTGAAAGCCTTTCTGATTTGCTTGTATTTAAAGCAAGATTTATCCACACCTGAAAATGAAAAATCATACAGGTAAGAATTCTTTTCTTCAACAATCATATCCTCATCATCAAAGTTTGCATCGTTTTGCAAAATATGACCAGATTTTTCTACAAAAAAACCACTTCTCTCACTCGAACGAATGTAGCCTTCTTTTTCCAATTGATAATAGGCATTGGACACAGTGTTTATCGAAATATTCAGCTCATTAGATAATTTTCTAATAGAAGGAAGCTTGTCATTAGTCTTCAATTGTTTCGTGTTAATTTTTTCTTTTATAGAATCGTAAATTTGATTATACAAATAATCTTTGTCGTTTAAATTTATGAACATAAAATCCTCCGTTGGATTAAGTATAACATATCTGTACCCATAAAATTATTTTATTTTGCTACTATAATTAGATGCAATTTGCATGTATTATAAAGGCGAGGTGATTTTAATGGATATAAATGAAAAATTAAAGGGCGGAGTAATAATGGATGTAATCAATGCTGAACAAGCAAAGATTGCAGAAGCAGCAGGAGCAGTAAGTGTAATGGCACTTGAAAGAGTTCCTGCAGATATTAGAGCTGCTGGAGGAGTTAGCAGAATGAGCGACCCTAAAATGATTGAAGAAATCATGAAAGCTGTCAAAATTCCAGTGATGGCAAAAGTTAGAATTGGTCATTTTGTTGAAGCGCAAATTTTGGAATCTTTGGGAATTGATTACATTGACGAATCAGAAGTTTTATCTCCGGCAGATGACAAATATCATATCGACAAATCAAAATTTAACACTCCTTTTGTTTGTGGAGCGAGAAATTTATCGGAAGCTTTACGAAGAATCAAAGAGGGAGCTAAGATGATTAGAACAAAAGGTGAAGCTGGAACGGGAGATGTTGTTCAAGCTGTTACACATTTGAGACAAATCATGGGCGAAATTTCATTGGTGAAGTCTTTGAAGGAAGATGAATTATACGACAAAGCAAAAGAAATGGGAGTTTGCTTTGAATTATTGAAATACGTTCACGAAAATGGAAAATTACCTGTACTTAATTTTTCTGCAGGTGGAGTTGCAACTCCTGCTGATGCGGCGTTGATGAGACAATTGGGAGCTGAAGGTGTGTTTGTTGGTAGTGGAATTTTCAAAAGTGGAAATCCTGAAAAACGTGCCAAAGCTATCGTAAAAGCTGTAGAAAATTACAACAATCCTGATGTATTGCTTGAAGTGAGCAAAGATTTGGGAGAAGCAATGGTTGGAATTAATCCAGATGAGATAAAAGTCATCATGGCTAATAGATAAAACGAAATAAACTAAACAATGGCTACCTGAAAATTGGTAGCCATTTTTTGGTTTATTACAAGTCTAAACTTTTCCATAATTCAGAAATTGGTTTGCTATTTTTTTCATCTTTTAGATAATCTTCATAAGCTTTTTCGGCTAAGATTGTGTCGTATTCATCTTCAATTTTTTCGAATAAAGCATTTTTAAAAGCATCTTCCAAATTCATCGAATGATTTTTCGCATAATTTTTCGCGAGAATCATTTCTTCTTGAGTTAATTGAATATTAGTTTTCATTAGGTTACACTCCTTTATACATATTTTACTTCAATATCTAAATTTATGATATCATTTTCTTTAAATTCATTGTAATAGGTAGAAGTATTTACTATAATTATTAATGAAAGGGGTAGAACATGAAAAAACTAACTACATCAAAATTTTTATTAGATAATAAATCTAAATTACAAGAAATTATAAAAAATTTGGAAACTGATTTCAAATACGTTTCTATTTTGGGTTGCGATGTTGATGGGGCAAGTTATTCTGTGACTACATCAGCAATTTCATTAAATCCATCTCCTGATTACCAAAGAGGATTTGTAATCAGAGTGTACACTGATTTGGGATTTAGTGAGTATTCATTTAACGAAGTAAATGTAGATGAAGTTTGCGAAAATGTCCGCAAAATCGCACTTGAAGATCGTAAAAAAATCGTCGAAGGCTTGGACAGAGTAACTTACGACAGACTTCCAAATGATGAGGAAATTACAAAAGAAAGAATCACTGAAGTTGAAAACTTACCAGAACAAGATAATCCAGAAAAAATTATCACTACTTTGCAAAAAATTCACGACGAAGTTAAAGCGAAATACGAAAAAATCGTTCAACTTTCTTTGAGATTGAATATTACGCAAGTTAATAAAATTTTCTTATCTAAAAATAAAGATTTGTACCAATCTTACGCTTATTCAACAGGATTTGCAATGGCAGCAGCAACTGATGGAAAAAATACTAAAATAGATTTCATTTCTAGTTCTGGATTGTGTGGAAGTGAATTGATTTCTGAATTCGAAAAAGCAGCGGATGATGCTTGCAGAAGAACTGAAGAATTACTTACAGCAGACAGAGTTGTTCCTGGAGAATACGACATAATTTGCGATCCTGATTTTACAGGATTAATCGCTCACGAAGCTTTCGGTCATGGGGCTGAAATGGATATGTATGTAAAAGAACGTGCAAAAGGAAAAGAATACCAAGACAAGAGAGTTGCAAGTGACAAGATAATCATGCACGACGGTGCGACTGCCTTCGATGAAGTGTCAAGCTATTTGTTCGATGACGAAGGAAATTTGGGAAGAGATACTGTGATTATCGACAAGGGAATTTTGCGTCATGGAATGTGCGACGAATTGTCTGCGATTTTGTTGGGACAAGAATCCACAGGAAACGGCAAGAGAGAATCTTTCAAGAGAAAAGCTTACACTCGTATGACTAACACTTTCTTTGAAGAAGGAGAAGATTCCGTTGAAGATATGATTAAATCAGTTGACAAAGGATATTTGTTGGAAGGTTTCTCATCTGGAATGGAAGATCCAAAAAACTGGGGAATTCAATGCGTTGCAATGAAAGGCCGTGAAATCATAGATGGCAAATTAACTGGCAAAATCGTAAGCCCAGTTTATTTGACAGGATATGTTCCAGATTTATTGCAATCAATCACACAAGTTTCCAACGGACTTGTACTTTCTGGTGGAGGATATTGTGGAAAAGGCTGGAAAGAATGGGTTAAGACATCGACTGGTGGATCATACATTAAGGCAAAGGGGATTTTAAGTTAATGGAAAGATTAATAAATATATTAAAACAAAACGAAAAAATTACCGACTGGATAGTTGTCAACACTGTGTCCAAATCCAACGAAGTATTTTTGATAAAAGACGAAGTAGACATGAACAGAAGTTGCGTGACTAATGAAACATCTGTGAGGGTGTTCGTGGATTTTGAAGAAAACGGCGACAAATTCAAAGGTGACAGCACAGTTGTGTTGAACTTAAGTGACAGTGACGATGAAATCAAAGAAAAAATCGACAGAACTGCTTTTGCAGCGAAGTTTGTCAAGAACAAATACTACGAACTTCCAGAAAAAGAAGAAGGCTATGCTACATTAAAAGACATCAAAGTGTGCGAAGATTTGACAGATAATTTCAAAAAAGTACACGATGTTATCTACAAAGATTACGGCTACCAATCAAAAGTAAATTCCTGCGAAATTTTCGCCTACGAAAACCACAAGCATGTGGTTACATCAAAGGGCGTGGATGTAGAATATCCATCTAACAAGTTTACGTTTGAAATCGTAACTGATTGCAACGTTGGTGATGAACCTGTTGAAATATTCAACGGATATGATTTGACAAGTATTGATTATTCCAAAATCGAAGAAATCGTCGACAAACAACTTTTGGAAACTGAAAAAAGATCCAGCGCCGTTAGAAATGAAAAAATGGAAAATATGAGAGTTATTTTATCAAACGAAGCTGTTGAAGAATTCTTGTATTACTATTACGACCAAGCGAGAGATGCCATGATTTATCAACAAATCAGCTCTGCTAAATTAGGCGAGAGATTTTTCGGAGATAATCCAAAAGTAAACTTCAACATGAAAATCAATCCAACATTGGAGACATCAATCAACAAAAGACCTGTCGATTCAGAAGGTAAAAAACTTGTAGAATATGATTTGTACAAAAATGGCGTCGTAGAAAACTTGGTTACTAACGCAAAGTATAGTTATTATTTGAACGTAAAAAATATGGGACAATCACCAGTTTTCGAAGTGAGTGGTGGAGATATTTCTGTCGAAGAATTGAAATCACAAGATTACATTGAAGTGTTGGCGTTCTCGTCATTCTTGATGGATAGTGCTACGGGAGATTTCGGTGGAGAATTCAGACTTGCAAGACTTGTAAAAGATGGCGTGGAATCATTCATAACAGGTGGTTCAATTTCATTAAATGTAAAAGAAGTTCAAGATTCTATGATTTTCTCAAAAGAATTGAAATCTCGCAAAAACAGCTTAGCACCAGCAGTTATTGCGTTTGATAATGTGACTATTGCAGGAAAATAAGGAGGTAAAATTGAAACAAAAAGATAGATTTGGAGTGTTGGAATTATATGCGTATTGTATTGGATATGTTTTGTTGATTACAATCTACAGATTTTTCAGGACAAATGAGTTTGATGCTGTAGGATTTTTGAAAATAGCAGCTACAATTTTTGTAGTAGCATCGGCTACGTTTGCAATTTTCAATAAAGGATCATTCAAGAAAACATCTTCTGATTACAAACTACCCATGATAATGATAACGGCTGTAGTGTCTATTCTAGTTTCGGTATTTATATTCTAAAAAATAAAGGTTTGAACATTGGAAATCCAATATTCAAACCTTTTTTAAATTCCGAGAACAAATTCGTGGTCGTTGTGAATTGTTTTAACCAAAAATCCTGATTTAACCAAGAAATAAGTCGTAGTTAATGTGGATAAAACATCCGACACTGGCATCGCTGCCCACACGCCTGTAAGTCCGAAAAGTTTTGGGAAAATCAACATCAACGGCAACAAATAAATAAGTTGTCTTGTCATTGTCAATATGAAACCAATTTTTGGTTTGCCGATTGCTTGGAATAATGACGATCCAATTATGGTATATCCAAGCATGAAAATCATCGAATTGTATATTCTAAGTCCAGGAATTGCGATGTCCTTGATGACTGCATAATCTTCTGGTCTTGAAATAAAAATCTTCACCAATAAATCTGGTCTAAGCATAGTGAATGCCCAGTTCAAAACCATGTACACAGTTCCAGCTACAATAGCAATTCTCAAAGTGTGTTGAACACGTCTGTATTTGTGCGCTCCGAAATTAAATCCTAAAATTGGTTGGATACCTTGGTTGATACCAAAAATCGGCATGAATGCAATTTGTGAAACACTGTAGATAACACTCATTGATGATGTAGCCAAGTCGCCACCGTAAATTTTAAGGAAATTGTTGAAAATAATATTAATACCACTAGCTACAAGTTGCATTGCGAATGGAGCAGAGCCCAGTGCAAAAATTTGCTTACAATAGTGCAAATCAAGCTTGAAAGTTTCCTTTTTAAGTCTCAACAGTGCACGATCTGAAAGGAAATATCTAACAACCCAAATACAAGACAAAATTTGGCCTATAATAGTCGCCCAAGCAGCGCCTTGTACTCCCATTTTCATAGGGAAAATGAACACATAATCCAAAATAATATTTGTGAATGCACCGATAAACATCGTTACCATCGCAGCTCTAGGATTGCCTTCTCCACGAATGAAATTGTTCATCGCAAAACCAACCATTTGAAAAGGCGCACCATACAAAATAATTTTTCCATAATCGTAAGCGTAAGGCATCAAAGTGTCACTTGCGCCGAAAATCTTCAAAAACCATTTTAAATTTAAAAGAAAAATCCCTGATATCAAAACCCCAAAAATAATAGATAAAACCATAGACGTGCCGAGGATTATTTCTGATTCTGTTTTCTTGCCTTCACCGAATTTAATTGAAGAAAGGGAATTGCCACCCACACCAATCAACATTCCGAATGCCATCAGAAATAAAAAAATCGGGAAAATCAAATAAACGCCACCAATTGACATTTGATTTACACCGGCACCTAGGAAGATTCTATCTATAACATTATACAAAGCTTGAACCAACATTCCTATAGTAGCTGGAACTGAAAACTTCCAGATTAATTTCGGAATGGATTCATTGCCGAGAAGATTTGATCGTTGTTCGTTTAAATTTTCTATAATAATCGCCCCCTAATCAAAATAATACAAGCTATTATACATTAAACAACAAACATAATCAATGATTTATAAAAACTTTCAATAAATAACTAAAGCAATTAAAATCTTATTATGATAATATAGAAGTAAGAATAATAATAAAAAGGATGATAACATGAAAATACTACACGTAATCGCACAACTTCCGAAGCAAACAGGAAGCGGCGTTTATTTTACAAACGTAATTCAATTTATGCAACAAAATCATGAAAATGCTGCTATATTTGGAATACAAGATAATATCCAATTAAATTTGGATGAAACAATCAAAAAATATCCAGTGGAATTTAAAAGCGAAAAGTTGAACTTCCCAATAGTTGGAATGAGCGATGAAATGCCTTACGATTCCACAAAATACAGCGATATGACACACGATATGATTGAAGATTGGACAAATGAATTCACAAAACAATTGAAAAAAGCAAAGAAAGAATTCCAACCAGACGTAGTCGTATCTCATCATTGTTGGATGCTAAGCAGTCTCGTGTTAGATATTTTCGATGAAACTCCTGTTTTATTACTAAATCATGGAACCGACATCAGACAAACAAACCTCAACCCAGAATTGTTTATGACATGTGTGAATAATCTGAACCGCGCACAAAAAGTCCTAGCATTAAGCAAAAAAGACGTAGAACCAATCTCCGATATATTTGAAATCGACAAAGAAAAAATCGTTGTAACGGGTGGAGGCTATAACAGCGACATATTTTACAGAAGAAAAGAAGACCCACAAAACGACAGAATAAGGCTTTTGTTTGCAGGGAAATTATCACACGCAAAAGGAGTGTACGAACTTTGCAAAGCTTTCAAAAAATTAGAAGAAAAATACGATAATTTGGAACTCACATTAGTGGGAGATGTAGATATAGAAACAAAAGTTGAGTTGTGGGACAACACAGGAAATTCACTCCACTTTGATTTGCACAACACATCTTGTCAGAAAAAACTCTCTAACAAAATGAGAGAATCTGACATCTACATTTTGCCAAGCTATTATGAAGGATTGGGACTTATCGCAATTGAAGCATTGGGTTGTGGAATGAGAGTCGTAGTCACAGAAATAGAAGGACTCATAGAAACATTAGGCGATGAAATAAATAAAAGTAGCGCAATTGAATTTGTCGAAATGCCACGACTCAAATCAATCGATGAACCTTATGATTCAGAAATCGAACCATTTGTTGATAGATTAGCAAAAGGAATTGAACAACAAATAATCAGAATACAAAACAAAGAACCAATACCAGAAAAAATTCACGAATTAGTATTAAAACATTCTTGGGATCACATAATGCTTGAAATTGAGAATGAGTTAATGGAGATTGCAAATTTACAATAGAATATAAAATTTACTGAATGCAGCTTTTAATTTATTAAGAGCTGTTTTTGTGTATATAAGATTGCTAAAAGTAACGTATAAAATTTTAGCTAGCTCAATATTATGTGTTTGAAGATATTGATAAGCACGAAACTTTTTTTAAAATTAATTTGATAACAAATATCATTGAAAAGAAATTGAGATTATAGTAAAATAAAAAAGTTCTTTAGATGATAAAGAATATCATTATTAATTTAATAGGAGGTTCGTATGAACAAAAAGAAGATTATTTTTTCTTTGGTTTTTGTATTTGCTTTGATTTTTGGATTAAATATTAATTCCAATGCAGCTGATGACAAATATACAGCGGATGATTTTGAAATTGTGGGAGATACTGTATACGGTTTTTCGAAAAGCGGTGTGCAAAAGCTAAAAAGAAATCGAAATGTTGTGCTACCAACAAAAAGTAAAGAAAATGTAGCTTTGAAAAAAATAGCAAGTTTTGCTTTTGTCTACAATAAGAGTAGTGCGATAGATGAGTATACTCAAAGAGAAGGCGAAAATGGAGAGGTTAACAACTTAGATGTTGATGGAAACGAAATTAAAAAGCTTGGAGAAGATTTCAAGCAATTAGACATAGAATCTGTAGAGATTCCTGAAGGATATACTTATATTGGGCAAGATGCTTTTGAAGAAAATAGTAATATTAAAAGCGTTAATTTACCAAAGACCATCACTAAAATTAGTGATTATGCATTTGCACATCTAAGTTTAAAGACTATAAAATTACCGGATAATTTGGAATTTTTGGGAGAACAAGTATTTTTTGATAACCAAATAGAAGGCAAACTTATTTTACCTAAAAATTTAACAAATTTAGGAGAAAGATCTTTTAAATCTAATCAAATTACAGAATTAGAATTTAATTGTGAAAAATTGAAAATTATAAAAGAACAAGCTTTTCAAGATAATAAAATTAAGCAAGTGAAACTTCCAGATAGTGTGAAAAAAATTGAGATTGATGCATTTAGTGGAAATTCTGGCGATGAAAACTACGCGATGAAAGTTGTGCTTTTCTCAAATGGAAATGTGGACAACAAGGATTCTTCTTCTATTGTAAACCCGACAGAAGAAGATAAGACAACTTCAGTAGATGTGGATAGTTCAAAATGGGATGAAAAAGATTTTGTATTTGATAAGGGTAAAGTTCTAGGATTTTCTGGTATCGGAAAATTAAAAGTTCGTGAAAACAAAAATCTTGTAATTCCTGAAAAGAATGGGAAATATGTTGTTGATGAAATTGGAGATGATGCTTTTCGAAATGTGGATTTTGAAAATAGTAGTTTGAATAAGTACGATTTACAAAGCATTAAACTTCCGAAAACTGTGAAAAAAATCGGGAAATTTGCATTCCAGTCTAATTATTTGACAGAATTTGAAGCACCTGAGGCTCTAAAAATAATTGGAGATGGAGCATTCATGAATAACAAGATAGAAATGCTTGAATTAGGCGAAAATACTGAAATAATTGGAAGTAGTGCGTTTCATATTAATAAATTATTTGCAATAGTGATTTATCCAAATGTTAGGGAAATTGGGATTTCAGCTTTTAGAAATAACGATGCACAAAATGTAATGTTTATGGGCGATAAAGTTGAAAAAATAGGAGAAATGGCTTTTTGTAATAACAAAATATCTGAGTTGGATTTGAGCTTATTAACAAAATTAAAAGAAATATCTGTTCAAACTTTTTACAAAAATAGCATTACAAAGGTTACAATGCCCGAAAATTTGGAAAGTGTAAAAGAAGAAGCATTCAGATATAATAATTTAAAAGAGATTGATTTTTCAAATAATATTAAAGAAATAAGATTTAATGCATTTGATGATAACAAAGTTGAGGATAATTACAAAAAAGTTTTAGTTAGAATTAAAGGAAAAACGATAGCTGATGGAAATAATTTTGTTGTTAATCCTGAAGAAACTACGAAAAACAAAGATGATTTGAAAAAAGTTTTGGATGAATTAAATAAGTTAGATTTAACAGAACTCAGAGATGATACTCAAAAGCAATTTGAAGATATGAAGGCTGAAGGTGAAAAGCTTTTAAGAAAAGACAAATTATCTGAGGGTGCGAAGTTAAAATACATCCATGATACTCAATTTTTTGTAAGTCGATATAAGTTAGACTCATTAATTAAAAAAGGAGAATTAACGATTAAAAATCATCCAGAAAATTCTGGGATTTTGAAAGATAAACTTGAATACGCAAAAAAATCTTATAATAATTCCGCCGTTGTGGATAATAAATTAACTCGTTTAACAAAAGAATTACAAAATCTTATTAATATTGTTGAAAACAAAGGAAACATGGAAAATTCAATTATGAAACAAGGTCATTTTGAACTTAAAACGCCACTTCCGATTCCATCCTATCATATTGGAATGAATGTGTATTTTGACAAAAACGGCAAAATCTTGTATGTGTTAGACATGTCTTACACTATTGGAAAAGGACAAAAAGACGAATACGGAAATGAGATTTTGAATGTTGATGAAGATAATGAAGGTTATCATATGTTGGCTTTGGAGACTTTGGATGATTATGAAGGGCTAAATTATTCAGATGTTTTGAAATCAAATGTAGATAGTCTTGGAAAAATCAGAAAAGTTGATGATAGAGCAAAATACCATAGGGAAGGAATTTTCAATGCAATAAAAGATGCTTGCAAAGATTTTGAAAAGGAAAATCCAACAAAACCAGGTGATAACCCAGGGAAAACACCAAATCAACCTGGTACAGTAACACCAACACCAAGCACACCAGCTGAACAACAAAAAACTACAACAAGAGTTGCAGGTTCTGACAGAATTCAAACATCAGTAGAAGTATCCAAGAAATACTACGAATCTGCTGAAACAGTAATCATAGCAAACTACGAACAATTCGCAGACAGCTTATCAGCATCAGCATTATCGAAAGCATTAAAAGCACCAATCTTGTTAGTTAAAAAAGATCAATTAGATTCAGTAGTAGCACAAGAAATCAAGAGATTAGAAGCTAAAAATGTAATCGTAATAGGTGGAGAAAAATCAGTAGATAAAACAAAAGACAGCCTATCACAATACAACGTTAGAACAATAGCAGGAGCTAATCGTTATGAAACAAGTGCAAAGATTGCACAAGAAGTAATCAAGCTAACAGGAACTAAAAAAGCTGTAATAGCAAGCGGAGAAGTATTCGCAGACGCATTAACAGTAGCGCCACTAGCAAACAAAAACAACATGCCAATACTACTTGTACAACCAAATAACATACCAAAAGCAACACAAGAAGTATTGAAACAAATTGAAGAAGTAATAATTGTAGGTGGAGAAAAGACAATCTCCAAAGAAGTAGAAAACAAACTACCAAACCCTACAAGAATAGCAGGAGCAAACCGTTACGAAACAGCAAAGAAAATCTATGAATACGGCTTCAAAGACAGAAAAGAAGTTAACATCGCAAACGGAACAAACTTTGCAGACAGCTTAGTAATAGGCTCCATTGATTGTCCAATATTATTAGCAGAAGCAAATGAAATTCCAGAAGCTACAAAACAAGCTTTCGAAGAATCAAAATTTGAAAAAGTTAATGTATTTGGTGGAGAAAACTCAGTAAACGAATCAATAGTAAAAGAATTGATTAAATAAACCAAAGGCAGCACGTAAAAAAATAATGTGCTGCCTTTAATTTCCCCTAAAAAACAAAAAAATATAATCTCTACTAATTTGAACATAATTAGTACACATTCATAGTCTATTATATAAGTATAAACAAAGTAAGTTTAATCTCAAGAAACAATCTCCTCCCTTAATATTGTTTTAACCTTAGATTAAACTGGAGACCACTCAGATGGTCTCTTTTTTATATTAAAATTTTAACCTAAAAAAAGCTAACTCGTTTGAGTTAGCTTTTCTTCTATACTTTTATTGTTCTAATGGTTTTGATAAGAATTTGAATCTTTTTTCTACGACTTTGATGTTTGATGGTGTTTTTTGGTACAATTCGCCATCTGTATCTGCGACTAATCCTTCAGGTGAGATGAACTTTATTTCTTTTGCTTTGAATGTTTTGACGCCTTCGTTTTGTTCGTTGAAATCAAAGCTGCTTGATTGTCCGAACATTGCTTTGAATGCTCCGATGTTTGATTGCTCAACAACAAACACATTCAACACTCCATCGCTTGGGCTGATGTCAGAGATTGGAACTTCAACTCCTCCTGAGTATAATCCATTAGCGACAAATACCATAACGGCATTTCCTTTTATCGTTTCACCGTCGAGTTCCATTTCATAATCAAATGAATTGTCTTGTGTTAATGTTTCAAAAACTTTTGGAATATATGTCAACACGCCGAATGTTGATTTGTCAGCTTCTTGCATTTTTTGTGCGTTTTCGGATGCCATTCCTACTGTCCAGAAATTCAGAGCGATTTTGTCGTCATTTAAAATGCAGTCGTATTCTTTGACTTCTGCATCTAACAAATTCTCACTTGCTTGAAGTGGATTTGCTCCGATGTTGACAGTTCTTGAGAAATCATTAAACGATCCTCCTGGAATAATTCCTATAACAGGATTCATATCGTAATCATATAATCCGTTGATGACTTCGTTTATTGTTCCGTCGCCTCCAACTACGATTACCAAATCAAAATCTTTTAATTCTTCACATTTTTTGTAGAAATCACCTTGTTCTTCGCTTTGGAAAAATACTGTTTCATTTGATAATTTTAATATATTAGGACTACATTTGCCTAATACTTCAAATATGTCTTGTTGTCCTGAATTATCGTGATACATAACGATAGATTTTTTGAATTTATTCATTAAATTCCTCCTAAAAATTTTACGATTTGTACAATTATCATTATTATAGGTTGGTGAATTAAATAAATCATCAAACTTTTTTTGCCCATTTTTGATAATACATTCTCTCTTACATTTAATTTTATATCTAAAAAGTCTCCTGCGCAATATCCAACTAGATACATAAAATACCAAGGTAGTAATGGGAAATAGTCGCCGCTGTAAAACTTATTGTTGTAGAATCCTATAAAACTAAATAAATTGGTACTTATATCTATTGGATGAGCGCTTATTTTGTAAGTTAGAATGAACATTACAAAAGATAGGGCACACAATATTTTTTTGTTAAGGGTTAATTTGTCGACAAAAATCGTGAAGAATGATGCCAAGCACAACAGATGAATTATTCCGAAAACTATGAAAAATTCATTTGCGAAGAAATATGTCACCACACTCAAAATCATAGCCACGATAAAAAGCGTGATGGTGTGTTTCTTGTGGTTGTGAGATAAATTGAAGCAATAGCCCGATATCAAAATGAAGCTTATGCAGATGAATCTCTCCCAAATCATGCCTGGCGTGTTTTCAAACCATTCAATTTTGAAATTTTCCATGTAGACCAAATCGAATAGAAAATGGTAGACTACCATGTTGACAATTGAAAATCCCCTTAACGTATCGATCAAATTATTTCTTTTCATCATATCATTGGTGAGAATACTTTCAGAATTACGGATAGTATTTTTCTAAATACGCTTTGGTTTTCCAATTGTCTTGAAAATATTTCTTGTGATTGCGATTGCATTTCCAAGAAATCTTCCTTTAGGTCATCGACTATGTGTGAATCGTAGTACATCGCTCCGTTTTCAAAATGTAGATACAAGGATCTAAAATCCAAATTAATTGAGCCGATTACACAGTGTTTGTCATCTGAGACACAACTTTTTGCGTGCAAAAATCCTGGAGTATATTCGAAAATCCTAACACCCGCTTCTAAAAGAGTTTTGTAGTAAGTTCTTGTAACCATGTAGACCAATTTCTTATCTGGTATTCCCGGAGTTATGATTCTAACATCGACACCACTTAAAGCCGCATCTCTTAGGGAATCGATCATGTCATCTGATGGAATCAAATACGGAGTTGTAATGTAGAAATATTTTCTGGAACGAGACACCAATTGCATGTACGCACCTTTTCCAACAGGAACATCGTCTAATGGAGAATCCGTATAAGGTTGGCAGTAGCCTTCGTTTTCAGAAACATCACGAACAGTTTTTTCGAAATAATATTTGTAGTCAAGCTCGTTATCGTCGTACAATTCCCAAATTGACAAAAACATTATTGTAAATGACCACACACCATCACCTGTAACTCTGATTCCTGTGTCCTTCCAATATCCGAATCTTTGGATTTTGTTCATGTATTCATCTGCCAGATTAAACCCGCCAGTGTAAGCGACTTTTCCGTCGATAACAACGATTTTTCTGTGGTCTCTATTGTTGTGGCGGGGCATAGGTAGAACTTTGATTTTATTAAAAACTTGAACCTTGATGCCTTTTTCTTCTAGTTTTTTGTAATATCTACGAGAAAGTTTCGTCATGCAGCCGAAATCGTCGTACAAAATCCTGACGTCGACTCCTTCTTTTACTTTTTGTTCCAAAACTTCCAGAATATTATTGAACATATAACCTTCTTCGATAATGAAAAACTCCAAGAAAATATAATCTCTTGCGTTTTTTAAATCTTTCATCAAATATTCAAAGAAAACCTCGCCGTTTTTTAAATATTTCGAACTTGTTTTAGAAAATACAGGAGCGTGAGCTGTTGTGTTTATGTAAGTTGCGATTGACTTGGAGTCGCCCTCCAGTTCGTCAATTACATTACCATTCGACAAAATATGGTTGTTAAACGAAGAACTTATTGTATCCATTCGTCTTTGTTGTGCACGAACGAATCTGTTTCTTCTGAAAAACAAATAGAACACCGCTCCAAACAACGGGAATATCCATATAGGGATGAGCCATCCTAGTTTGAAACTCGGGTTTACATCGGTGTTGACCACCATTATAGTAAAAGCGAAGGATATTATAATATTTAATGTGTAGACATACACAAAATTTCTTTGAAAACTTAAAATCAAATAAACTAATAGTGAAATTTGAATAATAAATACAATTGCCAAAAGCATTATTCTACTAGTTAAAAATTTGAATAATTTTTTCATTTTAACCTCCACAAATATTTTTAAATTTACTTAATTATAACACAAAACCCCGGCAAACTTTGAAAATCGATTCAAAATCGCCAGGGTTTATTTCTTAAAATATTATACCAATTTTACTCTGTGATATACTTTTTTACCTTTTTTTATAATAAGTTCATCGTCGTTAAAATCGTGAATTGTTACAATTCTTTTTGGATCAGCTTCCTTGTTGTCGTTAACAGAAATTCCGTTTTGAGTTACAAGTCTACGCGCTTCACTGTTTGATTGAGTAAGTCCTGTCATCGTCAACAAATTCAACAAACCAATTCCGTTTTCAAAATCTAAAGCCTTCATTTCAGTTGTTGGCATATTTTCATCTACAGCGTTTGAATTGAACAACGCGTTTGCTGTTTGACGTGCTTCTTCTGCTTTTTCTTCTCCGTGAACTAATTTGCACACTTCAAACGCCAATACTTCCTTAGCTTTGTTGATGTCACTTCCTTCTAAGCTTCCGAGTCTCTTACATTCTTCAGTTGGCAAGAATGTCAACATCAACAAGAATTTTTCGACATCTCTGTCGTCGACATTTCTCATGTATTGGAATAAATCGTAAGGAGTTGTTTTGTTTTCGTCCAACCACACAGCGCCTTTTTGTGATTTACCCATTTTCACACCGTCAGCAGTAGTTAAAAGCTTGAAAGTCATAGCATAAACTTTGTCGTTTTCCAATTTTCTAACCAAATCGTATCCGCCCAAAATATTAGACCATTGATCAGAGCCGCCCATTTGTAATTTACAACCGTATTTTCTGTACAATACCAAATAATCGTATGATTGCATCAACATATAACTAAACTCGAAAAATGTTAGACCTTTTTTCATTCTGTTCTTGTAACTTTCCAAAGTCAACATTTGATTTACAGAAAAATGAACGCCGATTTCTCTCATGAAATCCAAGAAATTCAAATTCAATAACCAATCCTTGTTGTTTTCAATGTATGCCTTGTCTTCACCAAAATCGATAAATCTTGTCATTTGAGAATAAAATCTTCTGGCGTTTTCGTCGATAACTTCCTTAGTCATAATACTTCTCATATCGTTACGACCAGAAGGATCACCAATCATTGTAGTTCCGCCACCTAAAAGGCAAATAGGAATATGACCGTGAGCTTGCATTCTCATCATAACCATAAGTTGAATAAAATGGCCAATGGTCAAACTATCTGCAGTCGCATCAAATCCAATGTAAAATGGAACTCTTTCTTTTCCGAGTAAATCTCTCAATTCATCTTCGTATGTAGCTTGTTCAAAATATCCACGCGCTACCAATTCGTCATACACATTTTCATGTTCAAATTCGTAATTAATCATAAACTCCTCCTATAAAATAAAAAAACTCTTGACACGAAAGGGCGAATCTACGCGGTACCACCTTTCTTATCAAAAGCTTATGTTCCATGCAAAGTATGAAACTACCTTGAAAACTCATGTGTTGTAATTCCCGAATAATCGGTACTGGTCACAATCATAATTTTCTATTGAGTTATTAAAATTTTATACTAGAAACTAATTCTAGTCAATAGCAAAATGGTTTTTTTATAATTTCGTAGCCAAATGATTGATAAGAACATCGATAGCAACCTTGTTCTTGCCACCCTTTGGCACAATCAAATCGGCAAATTTCTTACTAGGTTCCACAAAAAGCTCATGCATTGGCTTAACAGTTTCCATATATTGAGTCAAAATCGATTCAATAGTTCTGTTTCTTTCGACCAAATCTCTTGTAATTCTTCTTTTGAGTCTGACATCTCCATCGCAGTCTACGAAGACTTTCATATCCATTAAATTGCGAAGTTCTTCATTCTCCAAAACCAGAATTCCTTCTACAATCACAATTGGCTTTGGACTTTTCTTCAAAGTATCAGAGCTTCTAGTGTGAATTGTAAAATCGTAAGTTGGAATGTCGATTTCTTCATTATTTAGAATTTTTTTAACATGCTCAATCAACAAATCCGTTTCAAAAGCTTGGGGATGATCGTAATTCAAACTAGCACGTTCATCCATAGTCAAATTGTCATGAGCAAAGTAATAATTATCGTGTTCAATAATTTCTATTTTATCTTCAAAATGTTTTTTCAAAGTCTTCACGATTTCAGTCTTACCTGAAGCACTTCCACCTGCGACTCCCACAATATACGGTTTCATAATAGCCTCCTAGTTATTAGTTAATTTTAATATAAATTTTACAATTTTTCAAGGTTGTAAATTAGGATAACCTTTTAATAATTTGTAGAATAAAATTATAAATTGTGCTACAATGATATTGAAATGTTTTATTTTGTAAATTTTATTACGAACTTTACAAAAAATTCAAGCAAATCACAATTACGGAAAATGTTTTAACAAAAGGAGATTTGAAATGTCAAAAAACACAAAACTTATTATTTACTCGTTGATTTACATATTGTTCATGATAATCATCAGATACACATTGTCTCATGCGCATGGATTTTTGATTGACCATTGCTTGATGATATTCTTGGCTATCGCAGTAGTCCTTGGATATTTTCATGGATTTATTTTCAAATTCAATTTTACGATTGTTTTCGTAGCGATATTTATGATGCTTTTCATCGGACAAATGACACCTCCATCAAGAGGATTTATCGAATACTCATTTATCGACTTTTATTACGTGTCGGCTTCGACGATTTTTATGTTAGTAGCAGACATTGCAGGATCCATCAGAAAAACTCACTTGATTCAAAAAGAAATTTTCTTGGAACAATTAGAAAAAGAAAAAAATGCCAAATTATTTAAATCGTAATCAATTAAACCATCAAGTGTTTTGCTTGATGGTTTTTGAAATTTTGGTGCAAATTGCTTTAATCTGGAAAAATAAATAAAATAATGTTAAAATATAGATTATAGTTTATTAAAAGAGAAGGAAGAGAATGAATATACTACAAAAATTATCAGAAGAATTAGACATAAAATATGATAACGTTGTTAAGACAGTTGAATTATTAGATGAGGGAAATACAATTCCATTTATCGCCAGATACAGAAAAGAAATCACTGGGAATTTGACTGACGAAACGTTGAGACAATTAAACGATAGGCTTACATATTTGAGAAACTTGCAAGAAAGAAAAGACGACATCACACGTCTTATCGATGAGCAAGGAAAACTCACTGAAGATTTGAAAAAACAAATCGACGAAGCGACTATTTTGACAGAATTAGAAGATATTTATCTTCCATTTAAGCCTAAGAAGAGAACTCGTGGATCAATCGCAGTTGAATTGGGATTACAACCTGTGGCTGATATGATAATGGAGAAAACTCACTCTTTATCTGAGATTGAGAAAAAAGCCTCAGAATTTGTCAACGGAGAAGAAATCAAAACAGTTGATGATGCTATTAGTAAAAGTTTGGACATCATAGCAGAATTCGTATCAGAACAAAAAATATTCAGAGATATAGTTCGTAATTCGTTCATAACTGATGGAATTATGAAAACTGAAGAAAAAAACGAAGACGAATCCGGCACATACAAGATGTACTACGATTATTCAGAAAAAGTTAAAGATGTCAAAGCACACAGAGTTCTTGCGGTATTTAGAGGAGAAAAAGAAGGGTTCTTGAAAGTTTCGTTCATTTTAAATGACGATTACAATATTTTCAAAATTATGAGAAAAATCGCAAGAGCAAATGATTTTGAAAGCTATGATTTGATTGAAAAAGCAGTAAAAGATAGCTACAAGAGATTGATCGTTCCATCAATTGAAACAGAAGTACGTCAAAGTATGAAAGAAATGGCAGACGATGAATCAATCGGAGTATTCAAAAGCAATTTGAAACCATACTTGATGCAACCACCAATCAAAGAAACTGCAATTATTGGACTAGACCCGGGATTTAGAACTGGTTGCAAAGTTGCTGTAATTTCTGAATACGGAGATTTCTTGGACAGTGCTGTAATTTATGTAACTGATGCAAGAAAACAAATCCAAAGAGCAGACGAAACTTTGAAGGATTTTATCGACAAATACAACGTAAAGCTAATCGCAATCGGTAACGGAACAGCTTCTCGTGAAACAGAAAAATACGTATCTGATTTGTTATCGCAAATCGACGATGAGATCTTTTATGCAATCGTAAACGAAGCGGGAGCAAGTATTTACTCTGCATCAAAGCTTGCAATCGAAGAATTTCCTGATTTAGATGTAACAATAAGAGGTGCTATTTCGATTGCACGTCGTATTCAAGACCCACTTGCAGAATTGGTCAAAATCTCTCCACAATCAATCGGAGTTGGACAATATCAACACGATGTCAACCAAAAGAAATTGAAATCATCACTCGAAGAAGTAGTGGAAGATTGCGTTAACACAGTTGGTGTCAACATCAACACAGCAAGCTCTGCGCTTTTGAATTACGTATCTGGAATTACGAAAACAACTGCGAAAAACATCGTGGATTACAAAATAGAAAACGGACCATTCACTAATCGTCAAGAAATCTTGAAAGTAAAAGGAATTGGACCAAAAGCATTCGTACAATGTGCAGGATTTTTGAGAATTCCTGAAAGCGAAGAAATATTAGATAACACAGAAGTTCACCCAGAAAGTTACGAAATCGCAAAACAAATTATGAAATACGATTTGAACGATATAGATGTGAAAAAACTGTCCGAAGAACTAGAAGTAGGAGAACCTACTTTGCGTGATATAATCGAAGAACTTAAAAAACCGGGCAGAGATCCACGTGACGAAATGCCAAAACCAGTTCTAAGACAAGATGTATTGTCAATCGATGATTTGGAAGAAGGAATGATAGTCACAGGAACGGTTAGAAATGTCGTGGACTTCGGAGCATTCATAGACATCGGAATAAAAGAAGACGGACTTTGCCATATTTCTAAGATGAGCAATTCTTACATCAAAAACCCAAGAGAAGTGTGCGAAGTAAGTGACACCGTAAAAGTAAAAATAATTGGAATTGACAAAGAAAGAGGATTAGTTTCTCTGTCAATGAAGTTGTAAATTTTTCAATACAAAACTCTTAGTTAGTATAAAAACTAATTAAGAGTTTTTCTTGTTATTGGCGATGAATTATACTAAAATAAAGTATATAAAACATTTTTAGAATAACAGAATAATCTCAAATAAAATAAATTGTTTTAAAATGATTGTTGGGTTATAATTGTATCGGTATAAAATTAACTACAAAAATAAAATCATAAGGCTAACTATATGAAGTCAACAACAAAACGAGTAAAAAAGTTAATTATACAAGGAGAATACTATGAAAGCATTAATTGTCTTAGATGCACAAAAAGGACTCTTAAATAAAAAAGATTTTTCGAACACTTTAAAAAATATTAACATGTTAATAAATGATTTTAAGAGTAAAGGCGATATCGTACTCTTAACACAACATTTTTCGGACGATAGTGATAGTCCGTTTTATAAAGGCTCCAGCTGTGTAGAATTGTTAGATGAATTAAAAAAATCAGCTGATTATGTGATAGCAAAATCATCATGCAATCCATTTCATAATACAAATCTTCAAGAACTATTAAGAGAAAACAAAGTATCAACAGTATATATTTGTGGTTTTAACACGGAATATTGCTGCTTGTTTAGTAGTATTTTATCCTCTGATAGAGGTTATGAAACTGTATTTGTAGAGGATGCTTGTGGAACTTTTGGTGATGAGGAAATATATGAAATGCCAGGACTAGATGTTAATGATTTTATTGGTTCTATTCTTAATTGGTCAGGAGAAGTAGAGGTGATATACACAGAAGAATATTTCAATGGCGTAGGCGATGAATAAAATCACACTTAATAATAATCATCAAATAATTATAAATAGTTCTAAAATATTATTTTTACGACATGGTTGTTAAAAAAGACTACGAAACGGATAATATTTATCTTAGAAGAACCACAATTGATAAACATGTATTCATACCTGAGATAGGAGAAAATATTATTAATTTATTAAAAATGGATATAATTACGTTAATGCTTTGGTTTCTGGACCTATAACTCAAATAAAAAATACTACAATAATATTACTTGAAAAAGATAAGATTCCATCATCTGTTCAAAAATATTTGAATGATTCTAAAATCAAAGAAATTCAAATAATCGGAGGGGCAGAAAGTATATCAAAATAACCAACCAAGAGATATTGGCATGAAAGCTGATATCTCTTTTTTTGTAAAATTTAGAAAAATAATGGATAATTTTTATGAGGTGAGTTATGAATACAAAATACGTTTTAAAAAATGCAGCGGTTAGTCCAGATGATTACAACGAATTGCGTGAAAAATCTGGTATAGGAAATAAAAAATCGAAAGAAAATGCGGAAACTGCAATAGAAAATTCTCTTTTTATTACATCGATTTATGATGGGGACAAGTTAATTGCGATGGCAAGGGTTGTAGGAGATGGGGCAATTAGTCTTGTGGTTACTGATGTGATGGTGGATTCAGAATATCAGAAAAATGGTTTGGGAAGAGTTTTAATGAATGAGATTAACAAATACTTGGACGAAAATTATGATGAGGATAGCTATATTATTTTGTTGGCGAACACTCCTTACGATGCATTTTACGAAAAATTTCATTTCAAACAATTTCCTAACAAGAAGGGTATGCTAAGAGTTTTGTAAATTTTGAATTAAATATTTTAGTAACAGAAAATTTTTGTTCGTAGTTTTAACGAAAAGTGATTTATTAATTGGCCAAATTATGATAAAATTTATTCAACGCGAAAATTTTTTCGTAAAATTTATAGGAGGAATTTATGAAATCTAAATCTAAGATGAGCTATAACTTGTCGGTAATTTTACTAATTCCACTTGGTATAGCTATCAATTTTGTTGGTGCAAATTTGACTGCAGCATTAAAATTACCGGTTTATTTGGATGTTATAGGAACTGTGTTCACAGGTGTATTGTGCGGACCATGGATTGGTTTTCTTACAGGTGTTGTCACAAACATCGTGACATCTGTTACTAATCCTACACAACTACCATATATGATTGTAAGTGGTGCGATTGGTTTGGTTGCAGGGATTTGTGGAAAGAAGGCAATGTTCAAGACTCCAGCGAGAACATTTGTAGTAGCAGTTATTATTTGGCTTGTGGCTTTGATTACATCTGCACCAATTACTGTTTTGGTCTTCGGTGGTGTTACTGGGGCGAGTGGTTCAAGTGCAATCACGACGTTTTTGGTTGCAACAGGAAAAGGATTATGGGAATCTGTTATAGGTTCAACTGTGTTTACAGAAACTTTGGATAAGTTTTTGACTTCGTTTGCAGTTTATTTCCTTATAAAATCCATCCCTAACAGACATTTGTTGAGATATCCTAATGGAATTAAATACATAAAAGAAAAGAAGAACAAATACGTGAGAGGTGCAAAATGATATCTAAAATTTTCCCAACAACAAAACTTTTTATGGTTATAGTTACAGTTATTATTTCGTTGGTTTTGCCATGGCAATTCGCATACCTTTTTGTACTTCCATTAAGCTTGGTATTAGCTTTGTTGGATAATAAATTCAAACAATACGTGAAAAAATTGTGGATAGTTTTGTTATTAGTATTATTAATAATGTTTTTGTTCCAATTATTCTTGGACAAATCAACAGAACACGTGTATTTGAATTTAGGATTTATGAGAGTGACACTTAACGGAATATTAAATGGGTTGGAACAAACAAAATTCATTCTAACGCTTATAACTTTGTTTTTGTTATTCTTCGAAACAACGGACATTGAAGATTTGATGATAGCTCTTCAACAAAAAAGAGTAAGTCACGTTACAAGTTACGTAATTATGGCGACAATGACTATGATTCCAGAAATGATTAAGAAAAGTTCCAAAATCATAAAAGCACAACAAGCACGTGGGATTGAAACAACAGGCTCCATCAAAAACAGAGCGAAGGCGTTCTTCCCGTCACTTGGGCCTTTGATTATATCCTCACTTTCAGAAATTGATGAAAAGACAATTACACTTGAAGCACGTGGATTTGCATCTGAAAATGAAAAAACATGTCTCAAAGAAATCAAGAAAACAACTACGGACAGAATTATTTTTTACGTTTTCATTGCATTGGTTGTGTTGGCATTAGTGTGGAGGTTTAAATAATGATAGAACTTAAAAATGTTTCGTTCAAATATGAACTTCAAGAAGAAAAAACGATAAAAAACTTGGATTTGTACGTTAAGCAAGGAGAATTTGTTGGGATTATTGGGAAAAATGGTTCCGGCAAGACGACTTTGTGCAATATCATTAGAGGGATAATTCCAGACTTCGTTCAAGGTACAATCACAGGAAGTATTTCTATCGACAATAAAAACATCAACCATATCGAACGAGGAGAAATGGCGGAATTAGTTGGATTTGTATTCCAAAATCCATTCAGCCAAATCTCTGGAATAAAGAAAACTGTATTCGAAGAAATCGCCTACGGACTAGAAAACTTGGGGGTTCCAAGAGAAGAGATCAGACAAAGAGTAACCGAGGTCATTAAATTACTTAAAATAGAAGATTTGCAAGACAAAAATCCTAACGAACTATCAGGTGGTCAATCGCAAAGAGTTGCGATAGCTTCAATCATCGTAATGAATCCAAAAGTATTGATATTTGATGAGCCAACAAGTCAGCTTGACCCACTGGGAACTGAAGAAATCTTCGATATTTTGAAACTTTTAAAATCACAAAACAAAACAATAATACTGGTAGAACACAAAATTGATTTGATAGCAGAATACGCCGATAGAGTTGTGGTAATGGACGATGGAGAAATCATCTTCAATGGTGAAACTCACGAAGTTTTATCAAACGACAAAATCGAACAGCACAATGTATCTATGCCTATAGTTTCAAAACTTGCATACAAATTAAATGAAGAAAAGCCAAGATTTTTCAAAAACATCCCTATAACTTTAGATGAATGCAAGAAAGAATTGGAGGAAAACTAATGAGCAAATTAGAATTTAAAAATGTAAGCTTTACTTATCCTAATGGATTCAAAGCGATTAATGATTTGAATTTGGTCGTAAATTCTTCAGAAAAAGTTGCAATCGTGGGACAAAATGGAGCCGGAAAATCGACTTGTGCAAAACTGATGAACGGACTATTGAGACCAAGCTCTGGGGAGATTTTGTTAGATGGAAACAACACAAAAGATATGACCACAGCACAAATATCCAGAAAAGTAGGCTACGTATTCCAAAATCCAAACGATCAAATCTTCAACTCCACAGTTTACGATGAAGTCGCTTTTTCGTTGAGAGCATTAAAAGTCGACGAAGATGAAATGGACAAACGTGTCAGACAAGCTTGTGAAATCTGTGAACTTTCAGAATATTTGGACGACCATCCTTATGATTTGCCATTTAGTACGAGAAAATTCATCACGATAGCAATTACAATCGCAAATGACTGCGACATTTTCATATTTGACGAACCGACAGCAGGACAAGACGCATATTCTATGAGTTGCTTGAAAAGAGTAATCGATCATTTGCACGATTTGAACAAAACAATCATAACGATAACTCACGATATGGAATTTGTCGTTGAAAACTTCGACAGAGTTGTCGTGATGTCCAACAAAGAAATCATTAAAGATGCTGATAAAAAGGAAGTTTTTGATGAAGATGAAATCCTACAAAAAGCATACATCCAACCACCTGTGGTAAAAAGACTTTGCAACTCAATTAATTTGAACGAAAAATTATTGTCGGTGGATGATTTTGTAGATTACATCAAAAATTTTGGAGGTGCTAATGATTAATTGTATATTGGATTTTGATCCGGGAGTTGATGATGCAGCAGCTTTATTTGCAATTAAAAAAGCAAAAAATTTAAATTTGTTGGCACTTTCTTCAGTAAACGGGAACGTATCAATCGAACACACAACAAGAAACATGCAATGCTTGGCAAAACTTTTGGACATAAATGTTCCTATGGGAAAAGGACAAGAAGTACCACTTGTAAGAGAGCCTTTCTTTGCAACGGTTCATGGAAATGATGGAATTGCAGGATTCAGAGATATGATTGAATCAGAAGATGTGAATGAACTTACAAGCGAAAATTCCGTTACAATGATGCACGAAATCATTCAAAAATCGACTGAAAAAATCACGATAATTGCAGTTGGACCACTTACAAACATCGCGCTATTGCTTCGAACTTTTCCGGAAGACAAGGGAAAAATCGAACAAATCAGCATCATGGGTGGCTCCATTACCAGAGGTAACGTCACAAGTCTCAGTGAATTTAATTTTTTTGTCGATCCAGAAGCAGCGAAAATCGTATTTGAAAGCGGAGTTAAAATCATAATGGCAGGACTAAACGTAACACAAAAAGCCAGCATAACTGACGAGCAAATTCAGTTCTTGGACACAATTGAAACCAAAAGAACAAAATTTGCACACAGAATTTTAAAATACTACGCATCAAATGATGCAGGAATTCACGATCCTTGTTCAGTAATCGTATTGGATAGTCCAGAAGTTTTTGAAACAGAAGACATGTATATTAAAATCGATGTGCAAAACGATGAAACACGTGGAATGAGCTACAGGGATTTAATCAAAGAAGAAAATGGTGAATTCAACTGCAAAGTTATCACTAAAATAAACAGAGAAAAATTTAGAGAAATATTAATGCAAGCTCTAACAGATTAAAATTACTCCGAGAAATATCTCGGAGTTTTTTGCTTGATTATTAAAAAAGTTTTTCTGACAAATGTTTGCTTTTAAAAAAAGTAAAATCTGTGTTTTGTTGTTTACAAAAAAAATCATATGATATAAAATTATATAGATGTTAATAAAATTATTACAAATAAATCTTCGGAGGAATTTATGGAAGAGATTAGTTTACTAGAACTTATAGAAGGAATAAAAAGAAGAATAAAGTGGATTATTTTATTCATGATTCTCGGAGGGCTTTTAGCTTTTGGTGTTAGCAAATTTTTGATAAGGCCACAATACGAAGCTTCTACAACTATGATAATAGGAAAACCAAAAGATTATGACAAAACAGAAAATATACAGTACGATCAAGTAATGCTAAATCAAAAACTAGTATCTACATACAGCGAAATAATCAAATCAAGGGGTATTGCAGAACAAGTAATCAAAAACCTACAACTTGATTTTGACCTTGAAAAGTATCAAAAGAAGGTAGAAGTAGAACCAGTAAAAGACACAGAATTAATTTCTGTTAAAGTAAGAGACAACATTCCTCAAAGAGCGATGGATATAGCAAATGAAACAGCGGAAATTTTCCAAAAAGATATCAAAACGATAATGCATGTAGATAATGTAAACATATTAGATGAAGCAATGATTCCTGACAAACCATCTGCTCCTAAAATTATGCGAAACACAGCATTAGGAGCTTTATTAGGATTATTCATTTCATCATTTATTGCAGTATTCATAGAAATTAATGACACCAGGATAAAATCTGCAGAAGAATTACAAGAAAAATTCAACATACCAGTACTTGGTGTAATACCAGAAATTAAGGAGAAATAGTATGGCGAAAAAACACGCTTATTATAGCAATACATCTATGATTGACGAAGCAATCAGAACGTTAAGAACAAACTTGTCATTTTCATCAATAGATAAACAATTAAAAAAAATAGTAATAACATCTTCACATCCTAGTGAAGGAAAGTCGACAATCGCATTAAAATTAGCAAGATCAATGTCGAAAAACCACCAAAAAGTATTGTTGATTGATTGCGACCTTAGAAACCCATCAATTGGGAAAATAATGGAAACTCAATTTAATTTGGGTTTAACCAATCTTTTAGTAAAAGGATTAGACTTTGATCAAGTGAAAATGAAAGATAGCGAAGAAAGTGAGCTAGACATATTACTAACAGGACCGACGCCTCCAAATCCATCAGAATTACTTGGATCTGAAAGAATGAAAAGATTACTTGAAAAGCTAGAAACAATATACGATGTCATCATATTAGACACACCTCCAGCAGGAATACTTACAGATGCACAAGTGTTATCAACGATGGCAGATGGAGTTTTACTTGTAGTAGCACAAGGTGAAACAAAATACGAAGAAATTGACGTAACTCTTCAAAACCTTAAACATGTAGGAGCCAACGTGTTAGGAACAGTGTTGAATAAAGTAGAAGTTAAAAGCAAACACAAGTACGGATATGGATACGGCTACGGATACAAATATGGAAGCAGCCAATCCTAATATATAATATAGAAAAAATTGGAGAATATTATGATAGATATTCACACACATGTATTGTTCGGATTAGACGATGGAGCTCAAACTCTTGATGAATCCATAGCAATCATTCAAAAATATATAGAAAATGGATACAAAGGTATAGTAGCTACACCTCATCATTATAATGGTAAGTACTTACCATCTAAAAAAGAAATCATTGAAAGTAGGCAATCTATATTAAATGAGCTTAAAAATCGAAGCATAGATTTTGAAATATATCTTGGCAATGAAATATTTCTTGATGAAAACACAATACATGAATTGGAAAATCAAGAAGTATTCACATTAGCGGATTCAAAGTATGTTTTAATAGAATTTCCATTCTTGGGAAAAGTTAACTATGCTCCTTCTCTCATATATCAAATTCAATTATCAGGATACATACCTGTACTTGCGCATGTCGAACGATACCAGGTTACAAAAGAAGAATTTGATTTTATTGAAAAAATTTACAAAGCAGGAGCATTATTCCAGATAAATTTGAGTTCGTTAAAAAACGAAACCAGCCAAGAATATGAAATGGCTAATAAATTGCTTGACAAAGATATGGTTCAGTTGGTAGGCACAGATACCCACTCTCCAGAAAGAAGAAACCCAGATGTTAAGAAAGAATTAGACTATTTAAGAAACAAAATGGGTGAAAATTGGTACAATGAAGTTGTAATAGAAAATCCACAAAAGATAATACACGATGAATTTATTAGAAGAACTGAACTAGTTGATGAAATTCCTAAAATAAAAAAAGAATCATTCTGGAAAAAAATATTAAGAAGGAATAAAAATGAAAAATAGAATAAAATTTTTGATCATTCTTATGAGCCTAGTTGTAGTTACAACTGGCTGCTACGAACAGGAAACTTACGTTTCTGTGAGAACCCAAAAATCCAAAGATAAAAAAGAGGCTGAGAAAACAGAAAAAGAAGTAGCAGAAAGAATCGAAAAAAATAACGAAGATAACAAAGAAAATACAGAAAAAATACCAGCTAAGAAAATAGCAACAGTGAATGTGGAATCATTGAACATGAGAGAACAAGCTGGAACTGATCAAAGACTATTGGCATCTATTCCTCAAAACACAGAATTAGAAGTATTAGAAGAAAAAGATGTTGAAGGTGTCAAGTGGACAAAAGTAAAATACAATGATATTGAAGGATTTGTCCTATCAGAATACATCAATGTAAAAACAGGGGAATAGCATGAAAAACAAAGTATTAGCATCAGTGTTAGGCATAATTTCGTTAATAGCAGCAGCGTTTTTTTCTTACAACTTATTATCAAACAAATTATTGCCTAGTAAGTATCAAATAATTATAATAGCCGGGTTTGTGTTATTAACATTGTTAGTAGTACTACTAGTATCTAGGAAAAGTATAGTTGCCAAAACTATTGGAATAATACTTTTTTCAATAATCGTCGCTACAACAATTACAGGAACTTTTTATATAAACAAATCAATGAAAGCACTTGAAAAAGTTTCTAATACTGAAAGTATCAAACAAACCAAAGTAAAACTATCATTAGTAAAGTTAAAATCATCCAATCTAGAAGAGTTGAGTAAAAAAGATGATTTGGTAACACAAGTATATGAAAAAGAAAACAAAACAGATATCAATACATTTGTTGATGAAATAAAAGGGAAAATTAATAAAAATCTTAAAACAACAGATGTTGATTCATATATGTTAGCAGCAAAAAATCTCATAACAAAAAAAACGGATTTTATCGTTTTAAATGAGGCATATAGATCAGTAATTAAAGACTTCATACCAGAATTTGATGAATTAACAGAAGTAGTAGGGGATAAAGAATTTACTAGAATTAACAAGCTTTCAAATCAAGCTGAAGACAAAAATTCGTTTAACCTATATATTTCCGGGATAGATACATATGGTCCTATTGAAACAGTATCAAGATCAGATGTTAATTTAATAGTTTCAGTAAATCAAAAAACAAGGGAAATTTTGATAACAACTATTCCTAGAGATACTTATGTTCCAATAGCTGGTGGAGGAAACAATCAAAAAGATAAATTAACACATGCTGGAATCTATGGTATTGATTCGTCAATCAAAACATTAGAAAACTTCTTAGATACAAAACTTGATTATTACGCAAAAGTTAACTTCAATACATTAATAGAAGTAGTTGATGTGTTAGGCGGTGTTGACGTTGACAACGTGCAAACATTTAGTGCGGGTGGATATAACTTTCCAAAAGGAAAAGTTCACTTAGATGGAAAAAAAGCATTAGTATTCTCCAGAGAAAGATACCACTTAGCTGATGGTGACCATGATAGAGGAAGAAATCAAGAAAGAGTATTGAAAGCTATAATAGAAAAAGCTTCCAGACCAGAAAGTTTGCTCAAAACATCACCTATACTATCAATAGCTGAAAAATCAGCACAAACAAACATGTCTAAAGATTTTATGGTTCAAATGATAAACAAAGAAATTGATGCGCCTAAAGGATATGAAATAGAATCACAAGATTTAAAAGGTACAGGCAAAATGGGACTTCCATCCTATGCCATGCCTGGATACAGACTATATATGATGGTAGCAGATGATAGTAGTTTGAAAGAAGTAAAAGATAAGATAGAAAATACATTAAAAAATTAAGTCGGGATGGACTAGGTTAAGTCAATTTATTAATAATTATAGCATTTTATTGGGGAGAGAAAATGAGAGTATTATTAACAGGTGGTGCTGGATACATTGGTTCGCACACAGCTGTAGAACTATTAAATAGCAATCATGAAGTTATAATAGCTGATAATTTCGCTAATTCAAAGCCGGAAGTATTAAACAGGATAAGAAAAATAACTGGTAAAGATTTTAAATCCTATGATGTAGATGTTAAAGATAAAAATAAGTTATTAGTAATTTTTAAGGAAAATAAAATTGATGCTGTAATACATTTTGCAGGTTTTAAAGCTGTTGGAGAATCTGTCTCATCTCCATTAAAATACTATAGAAACAACATCGATACAATATTGACTGTACTTGAGTGTATGGAAGAATATGCAGTAAATAAGATTGTTTTTTCTTCATCAGCAACTGTTTATGGCGAAGAAAACAAATCTCCAAATGACGAGTCAATGAACAAAGGAACGTGTTCAAACCCTTATGGTTGGACCAAATTCATTATAGAACAAATAATAGAAGACACGGTACACTCCAATAAAAACTTATCGGGTGTAATACTCCGATACTTTAATCCAATTGGAGCACATGAAAGTGGTCTTATAGGAGAAGATCCTACAGGAATTCCTAATAATCTAATGCCTTATATAACACAGGTTGCAATTGGAAAAAGGGATAAACTTACAATATTTGGGGACGATTATAACACTCCAGATGGAACATGCCTAAGAGATTATATTCATGTGGTCGATTTGGCAATTGGCCATGTAAAAGCATTAGATTTTGGTTGCAGCAAAGGGATTAATATTATAAATTTAGGTACAGGAACCCCTTGTAGTGTACTTCAATTGGTTAGTTCTTTCGAAAAAGCAAATAATATTAAAATAAAAAAAGAAATAGGACCAAGAAGACCTGGAGATCTAGACGAAGTTTGGGCAAATGCTGATAAAGCCGCGAAATTGATAAATTGGAGAGCTACTAGAAGTTTAGAAGATATGTGTAAAGATTCATGGAATTGGCAGAAAAATAATCCAAAAGGGTACAATAATTATTAGAAATAGTTAGGCATTTAAGTTTATAATATTACAAATGGCAGAATTATGAGACACGATATTTTAAATTAATAAATTTCAATTAAAAAGAATATAGAAATAGAATAATAATAAGGAGAAAAATGAAAATTCAATTTTCACCACCTGATATAAGTAATGAAGAAATTAATGAAGTGATAGATGCTTTGAAATCAGGTTGGATTACAACAGGACCAAAAACAAAAAAATTAGAAAAAAAAGTTGCAAGTTATTGTGAAGCGGATGGGGCAGTTTGTTTAAATTCGCAAACCGCATGTGCGGAATTAACTTTGAGATTACTAGGTATTGGTGAAGGCGATGTAGTTATTGTTCCAGCATATACATATACTGCTACAGCGTCAGTAGTATGTCACGTAGGTGCTAAGTTAGTTCTTGTTGACTCATATCCAAATAAAATAGAAATGGATTATGATAAATTAGAGAACGCTATAACAGAGAAAACAAAAGCGATAATACCAGTAGATGTTGCTGGAATACCATGTGATTATGACAGAATTCATCAAATAGTGGAGAAAAAGAGAACTATTTTTAAACCTAGCAATAAGATACAAGAAGCGATAGGAAGAGTCGTAATATGCGAAGATGCTGCACATGCATTTGGAGCAAGTTATAAAGGAAATAAGATAGGAAGTGTTTCTGATTTTACATGTTTTAGCTTTCATGCAGTTAAAAATTTTACTACAGCTGAAGGTGGAGCAGTGACTTGGAAATCAATAGCTGGAATTAGTGATGAGGACATTTATAAAAAATATCAATTATTTTCATTACATGGACAATCAAAAGATGCGTTGTCTAAAATGCAAGTTGGTGCCTGGGAGTATGACGTAATAGGACCATGGTATAAGTGTAATATGACAGATGTTCTAGCATCATTAGGAATTGCTCAAATGAAGAGATATCCTGACATGTTGTTAAAAAGGAAAAAACTAATACAGCTTTATAATGAACAATTAGAACAAAGCGGAATTTACTACTTAAATCATTATTGTGATAATTATAATTCATCAGGTCATCTATATATAACAAGATTGACGGAAGCTGATGAAAATAAGAGAAATATAATTATTAAAAAAATGGGAGAACAAGGCATTGCATGTAATGTTCATTATAAACCATTACCGATGTTAACAGCATACAAAAACTTAGGTTTTAAAATATCAGATTATAAGAATGCTTATGATTTTTATAAAAACGAGATAACATTACCTTTGCATACTCTTCTTTCTGAAGAAGACGTTGAATATATTACAAGTAAATTAAGAAAATTGTTGTAGGGGGAAATCTTGTTTTATCAAAAAATTTTAAAAAGAGTTATTGATTTTTTTGTATCTTTAATTATATCACCGATAGTATTAATTATATGTATCATTTTTGGGTTACTTATATATATTGAAGATAAAGGGGATATCTTTTATATATCGGAACGAAGAGGAATAAACGGATCGGTGTTTAAAATGTACAAATTGAGATCAATGAAATTGAATTCACCTGATCTGAGAAATCCTGATGGGTCAACCTATAACAGCAATAAAGATGAAAGATTAACGAAAACAGGTAAATTAATAAGAAAATTATCAATAGATGAGTTGCCTCAAATTTTTAACGTCTTAAAGGGTGAAATGTCTTTCATAGGTCCAAGACCAAGTTTGGTTAGTATGAGATATGATGAATTAGATGAATATAGAAAAAAAAGATTAAATGTTTTACCTGGAATAACAGGGTACAGTCAAGCGTATTATAGAAATACAATATCGCAATCGGAAAAAATAATTAAAGATTGCTGGTATGTAGATAATATTTCACTGAGTACCGATTTAAAAATTTTAATAAAAACAATTAAAATAGTTCTGTTCAAAACAGGTATATACAATAGTTAGAGGTTTACTATAGTATGAAAAAAAAGAGAGTATTAGTGTTGGGAGCCTCCATTTTACAAAAACCTTTAATAGACAAGGTTATTGAAGATGGATATTATTTAGGAATTGTTGATTATAATGAAAATGCAGTCTGTGTTAAACAAGCGGACGAGTTTTTTTGTGTTAGCACGACGGATGAAAAAGGTGTATATGAAATTGCGAAAAAATTTAAGGCTGATGCAATTGTAACAACCGCTACAGATATGCCAGTCAGATCAATAGCTTATTCATCTGAAAAGCTAGGTTTAACTTCAATAAGTTATGAGTCCTCTCTTAAGGCTACCGATAAGGCACTTATGATTCAGTCTTTTGAAAAAGACGGCGTACCACATCCGTGGTACTTTATTTTAGAAAAAGAAAATAATTATGATTATAATCAATATTCTATAAAGTTTCCATGTGTTATTAAGCCAACGGATAGCTCTGGGAGTAGAGGAGTAAAGCTAGTAGAATCAATAGACCAACTAAACGATGCTATTATATACAGTAAAGGTTTTAGTAGAAACGGATCAGTAATTATTGAAGAGTATTTAGTAGGACAAGAAATCAGTATAGAAGTTATGTGTATTGATGGAGTTTCAAATATATTAGCAGTTACAAAAAAAGAGACAACAGGTAGTCCATATTTTGTTGAACTTGGACATAGCCAACCAGCAAATATTGAACAAAAATTAATGAATGAATTAAGACACTTAGTAAGTTCTACATGTGAGTCTATAGGTGTAAAAAACGGGCCTGCTCACATAGAGGTCATGATTACTAAAGAAGGACCTAAAGTTATAGAAATGGGAGCTAGGATGGGAGGAGATTTCATCACGAGCAATTTAGTACCATTAAGCACAGGAATAGATATGATAGAATTAATGCTTAAAATATCACTGAATGAAAAAGTAGTTTTACCAAGTAAAAACCAAAAGGGCTCTGCTATTCGTTATTTTAATATAAATCCAGGGAAAATAAAAAGTGTTCTAAGATTAAACGATGCGAAAAATCTTCCGGGAATAATAGAAATTGAAATATGTGTAAAGGAAGGGGACAATATTTCAGAAATAAAAAATAGTAGGGACAGAATTGGCCATGTAATAGCAGAGGGAGATAACGAAATTGAAGCTATTGAAAACGCGGAAAGAGCAATTAAGATGATTAAAATAGAGGTTGAAAATGAACAATAAAACTATACTTTTTTTAGGTGCTTCTAATTATTTTCTTGATGCAGCGAGATACGTAAAAGAAAAAGGATATAAATTAATAGCTGTAGATAATCAAGAATTGCCAAAAGCTGTAGTAAAATCAATCGCAGATGAATCTTATTCAATTAGCACAATAGATATTGAAAAAGTATACGAACTGTGCATTAATAAGAAGGTAGATGGCATATATGCTGGAGCAAGTGAAGTGAATATACCAATAGCAATTGAATTGTGTGAAAGATTAGGTTTGCCATACTACACAAACAGAAAACAGTGGGAAATGTCTACAAATAAAAGAATATTCAAAGATAAATGTATAGAACACGGAATTGACGTAACAGAGACATTTGATATCGGGGATGATAAGCTAGATGATATGAAGTACTATCCTTTAGTTACTAAGCCAGTGGATAACAACGGATCAACTGGAATAAGTATTTGTAAAAATAAAGAACAACTAAAGGCAGGTATCGATAAGGCGCTACATAATTCGAAATCAAAGAATATCTTAATTGAAAGATATATTCCATCAGATAGCGTAATCATACAATATACAATTCAAGACGGAATAGTAAAATATTGTGGCATGAGTGATAAAAAATCAAAAAAAATAGAAGAAAACGCAGCGCCTGTTATGGCACTACAAGTATTTCCTTCCATCCATGAGGCAGAATATTTAGAGAGCACAAATGCGAAAGCTATAAAAATGATAAAAGATCAGGAAATCGAATATGGTGCTATATGGATTGAATCTTTTTATTATGAAAATAAATTTATTTTCAATGAGATAGGATTCAGATATGGAGGTTCATTGACTTACTATCCAGTAGAGTATTTTTATGGTATAAATCAGATGAAGATACTTATTAATCATTCGTTATATGGAAATGGACTATATAAGAATTTTGATGATATTACTGAAGTAAATCACGATAAGAACAAATTATATTCAATTTTACCTATACAAATTAAACCTTGTACTATAAAACAAATAAGAGGCATAGATAGATTGCGACAAATACAAGGAGTTCATGAATTTGTTCAATCACACTCAATAGGAGATACTATACCAGCTTCAGGGACTACACTACAGGTGTTTGGATATTTGCATGTTACGGGCAATACGATTGAGGAAATTAATGATACATTTAAAAAGTCGAAAGATGTACTAGATGTAAGTGACGAAAATGACGAAAATATGTTGTTTACAATTTGGGAGATATAATGAAAGACAAATTCCTATATATATCATCTGAAGATATATATTCATTGATAAACGAAAATTATGATTATATATTATCAACAGTTCAAGAAGCGTTATTGTTAACTCAATCTGACACTGTAATACAACATGATAAAACATCGCTAATAATAGATGAAAGAACTCAGAACAGAATTAACTGCCTTCCTGCTACTATTTTAGATAAAAACATTTCAGGGATAAAATGGATATCAGTTTTTCCATCTAATAAGAAAAAAGAAATAGATAATGTTGAAGGATTTACTTTGTTGTCTGAAACAGAAACGGGAAAGCTCAAAGCAATATTAAATTCATCATTAGCAACTAGTCTAAGGACTGCAGCTGTTGGAGCAATTGCTGCTAAGTATTTGGCTAAATCAAATTCAAAGGTTATAGGATTTATTGGTGCAGGTGAAGAAGCTAAAGCTCACTTTAAATTAATAAAATGTGTCATTCCAGAAATAAATACATGCTATTTTTCTTCAAGAACAAAAACTAAAATTACAGATTTAATTAATGAGTTAGAGAAGCTTTATCCAGATGTAAAATTTATTAATTCATCGAATGATTATGAAGAAGCTGCTAGTAATAGCGACATAATAATTACAGCCATTAGTTCCCAAGAGAAGGTCTTGAAGAAAAAATGGATAAAAGAAGGAAGCTTGTACATTCATGTTGCAGGACTTGAAGATGAATTTGATGTAGCATTAAGCGCAAATAAGATTATTTGTGATAGTTGGGAATGTGTAAAACATAGGACGCAGACAATTTCACAGATGTACAAAAAAGGATTATTGAAAGATAGCGATATATATTCTGACCTTGTTGACATAATAAATGGAAGAAAAAAAGGTAGAGAAAGCAATAATGAATTTATTTACTTCAATTCTGTAGGATTAGCTCTTATAGATGTGTGTCTAGCAAATAGTTTATATGAATTGGCAGTTGAATACGATAAAGGAAATTGGATTGTAAAATGAAAAAAAATGATAAAACCGACAATCATACTCAGAAAATTACAGGATATAATAGTTCAAGAGGAATTGAATATATAACTGTTCATTTAAAAAAATATAATTTATTGCAAAAGTACTTTATAGAAGAAAATGTCGGCTTTTTTAAAAAAATTTATATTATTTTAGATTTTATACGGTGTACACTACGATACGGATGTGGAATAAATGATTATTTTCAATATAAATTTTTCTATAGAAGATCATATGATAGAAAAAAATTTATTGTAGCTCGTAAATGGAAAAAAATAGTGACTATTTGTAATGGAAAATTAAAAACTAAAGAGTTTGATGATAAGAGCATATTTTACCAAAATTACACTGAATTTCTTGGGAGAGCTTGGATAGATTTAAGCAAAGCAACATATGATGAGTTTCATGAGTTTGTGGTTAAATTCCCGGTTTCTATGTATAAGGTAAAAGATGGTAGCGGTGGAAATGGAATAGGAATACTAGATTACGATGCAATATCAGACTTGAAGCAAAAGTATTTGGAATTACGTGCTATGAATGTAATTTTAGAAGAATTAATTATACAGAACCAAGAAATGTCAGATTTCAATCCGTCATCAGTAAATACATTAAGAGTTGTTACTATAAATACAGGTAAAACTATTGAAATAATGAACGCTGTATTTAGGTGTGGAAATGGAAAAGGATGCACAGATAATTTTCATCATTTAGGACTTGCGGCACTAATAGATATAGATACTGGAATAGTATATACACAAGCAATAGATAAAAAAAATAATAGATATATATTTCACCCAAGATCAAACAAACAAATAGTAGGATTTAAAATTCCATACTGGGAAAATGTGCTTGAAACAGTCAAAAGAGCTGCTGATGTTAATAAAAATATTAGATATGTAGGTTGGGATATAGCTATAAAAAATGATGGAACTATTTGTATTATTGAAGGTAATAGCGCATCAGATCCAGATGTTGTTCAAATGCCTGATCAAATAGGGAAGCTACCATTTTACTCTAAAGTATTAGATAAGTTAGAAAGGAAATAGAATGACATTAATAATAATTTCTGACTTTATGCAGGATGAAATTTATCTAAATGAAGAAGTAAAATATTATGACGAGAAAGATAAAATATTTTTTTTCACAGTAAAAGGCCATGAATATAGTAATACGCATATAAACATTCCTAGCTATTTCAAAATTGGCAAGTTAGGTATACATTACAATTCAATTATTCATAGGATTATATGTTTAATAAGAAGTATTTTCAGGAAAGATATGATTAGTGAATTAAAATATATGGTAGAAACGAAAAAATTAACTTTTAATTCTCTAAAACGTCTTTTCTTATTTTCATCTAAAAGCGAATTGGTATTAAGTAATATAAAAAAAGTATTTGATAAAAATCAAATGTTAAAGACAGAAAATCTTATTTTTTATACATATAGGGTAGGGTTTTCTAGCTTGGCCTGCTGCCGATTAAAAGATATTTTTCCTAATGCTAAGGTTGTATCTAGATGTCATGCGCAAGATATATTTGAGTTTAGAAATAAGGAAAATTATTTGCCATATAGAAGCTATCTATACAGTAGAATTGATGAAATACATTGTATATCAGAAGACGGAATGAGATATCTAGAAAATTATGATGAATTAAATAAAAAAACCTTTCTTCATAGACTAGGTACAAAAGAAATAAAACTTAATAACAAAATAAATAATAGAAATTTTGTAATATTAACATGTTCTAGAATTGCTAGAATTAAGAGAATTCATGTTATAGCAGGTGCTCTTACAAATATAAAAGATGGATACATCAAGTGGGTGCATTATGGAGATGGAGACGAAAAATACTTAGAAGAAATAAAAGACATTATTAAAAATTGTGGACAAAATATTTCAGTAGATTTTAGGGGATTCTGCGATAATGATAAATATTTGAACATTATCGAAAACGAAGAATTTTCAGTATTCATTAATGTTAGTGAATCAGAAGGGTTACCTGTTTCTATAATGGAAGCGGAATCTGTAGGTATGCCAGTAATCGCTACAAATGTAGGTGGCACATCAGAAGCTGTAATTAATGGAGAAAATGGGATACTCTTAGATGCTAATTTAACAGAAGAACAATTAATAGAAGCGATTTTAAAAATCAAGTTTATGGATTCTAACTTGTATAATACTTATAAATACAATTCAAGAAAAATATGGGAAAAAAAATTTAGAAACTCAGTAAACTATAAGGATTTTATAAATCATTTAAAGGAGATTTGATGAATAATTTATCAGATATAAGTAATAAAAGCAGACAATTTAATGCAAAATACATTATAATATCTATTATTACTCTATTGATATTTTTTATTATTTCAGTAGTTAGTGAAACTAATACTTTATTTTTTTTAGTGATGTTTTTATTTGTAATGCTTATGGTCTTCAACATAAAAAACTATAAGAAAAATATTGTTCTAATAATGTTTCTGATATGTTATTTTATGTTTTTATTAGGATCGTATTTTTTGTATGAATTTTTTGGGTATTCAAATGGAGTGGTGCTTTTTGACACAACAACGCATAATCATATATATTTATCATTGTTAATTTCCTTAATAGGAATATCAGTAGGATATTATACTTCATCGGTAAATATAAACGGAATTAGGGTTAAGTCTAAAATATACAACGATGAATTATTTAGAAAGGCTAGCCTAATATTATATTATACTTCTTATATACCTTATATTATTATTGAAATATTAAGAGTAATAAAGGTTAGAGAAGTAGGATACACGGAATTGTATATAGATGAAGCAGTTAGAATTCCATATTTGATTACTTTATTCGCTTATGGATGTAGAATCTATTTCTTTGTTTATCTTTCTACATTACCAAAAAAGAAAGAAGCAAATTTTCCTATTTTATTATTTTTAATATATTCTTTTATTACATTGATGACAGGGAACAGATCTATATTTGTTGTAAATGTTTCGTTAATTTTTATATATTTTATTCTAAGAAGTTCGGATAATTCTGGGAAGAATGAATGGATAAGTAAACGCAAAATTATAACATTAATGATAATAGTACCTTTTTTTATTATTGGCTTGGATATAGTAGGAAGCATTAGATTTAATAACACAATTTTTGAAACGAATAGATCATCATCATTTATAGATATTTTTGTAAAGCAAGGAGTAAGTTCAAGTGTAATAGGATATGGAAAATTATATGAACATAAAATTCCCAGAAAAATTTATTCATTCGGATCTACTATTGAAGCACTGAAATATAATCCTATAAGTAATATACTATTTAACTTCAATTCATTTGGTGGAAATAGTATTCAAAAAGCAATAAATGGTAATTCGTTTGCACATATTATTTCATATCTTGTTCTACCATATGGATATGTAAGAGGTAGAGGTTTAGGCACATGTTATATTGCAGAAGCATACAATGATTTTGGCTATTTTGGAGTTTTGATTTTCAGCTATGTATATGGTATAGTTATAAAAAAATGCTCATCATTTACTTCTAAAACAATTTTAGGACGAAGTATAACATTAATGTTAATAGGGAGTTTGTTAATGATTCCCAGATCAAATGCTGATAGCATAATTAGTTTGTTTTTAAAATCAGAAGTGTTGGTTGCTATAGTTTTGATAAATTTTGTAGTGATAGTTTATAATAATATACGGAAAAGAAGAAAAATAATTAAAATTTAAACGGAAATTAATTGACATTGTTCACGAATGAATGTACGTACACAAGAGGGAAGAAAATATGAAGGAAAGTGTAAATAATAATAAAAAAATAGCGGTTGCACTAAGTATTGCAAACACTGTAATTTCCGCTATAGTTTCAATCACATATATTCCTATTTTACTTTCTAATATTGGGAAGGGTGAATATGGACTTTATCAACTTATAGGGTCTATCATAGCATATTTCTCATCAATGTATACATCATTAAATGCTTCGGTTATGAAATACTACACAGAATATCTGATAAAAAACGATGAAGTCAAAATGGAAAATACGCTAGCTATAAGTAGAAGAATATTTATTGTAATGTCAATTATAGTAGTAATAATTTCATTACCGATTACTTTTTTGTTTAAGTCTAATTTCTTTAAAAGTTTATCTGAACATGAATTAAATGAAGCCTTATTTATGTTTAGGATAATGATAATAAATATTATCGTATATTTAAATGGATCTGTATATTCTGCGTCAATACTTGCAAATGAAAAATTTGTATTTAGAAAGTTGTTAGATTTAATTATAACAATTCTACAACCAATATCGGTCTTATTAATGATTAAGAAGTATCCATATGCATCTACAATTGTTGTAATACAGTTAATTATGAATATATTTTTAGTAATTGTTTGTCTTTATTATTCTAAACGAGAACTAAATGTTAAAATTAAGTATCATTTTAAGGATGATAATTTAATAAGAGGAATATTTGGGCTATCGGCATCGGTGCTATTGATTTCAATTGCAGATCAGATTTTTTGGAAAACGGATCAAATAATTCTTGGATGGTTGTATGGAACAGAAACAGTTGCCGTATATTCGATAGGTTCTCAATTTAATTCAATTTTCATTAGTACAGGCGTTGTAATTACAGGTGTTATTGTACCTATGATTACAAGGTTAAATGAAACGCCAGACAAAGAAAGAAAACTTTCAGAAATTTTTACAAGAATTGGAAGATATCAGGCATATTTAGTGCTGTTAATGTTAACGGGTGTAATACTTTTTGGGAAAGAATTTATTTTTATTATTGCGGGTAAAGATTTTGCTGGAGCATACTACGTAGCATTACTTTTAATGATACCATACTCTATTGATTTAATACAAAGTTCAGGAAATGTAATTTTGCTTGTTAAAAATAAAAATTGGTACAAAGCTAGGATTCTATTTATATCAGCAATTTTAAATGTATTTTTAACATTTTTCTTTTCAAAAAAATATGGAATGTATGGTGCAGCATTGGCAACGACGGTTTCTATTATAATGGCATCATGGATATTTATGAATAGAGTTTATTTGAAAGTTATCAGACTTGATATTAAAATGTTTTGGAAAAATGTTATTCCTATTTTTGGATATGCGATTTTATCGCTATTCGTAGGGATTTTGATAAAAAAAATAAAAATGTCAAACTTTTATATAGAATTTATTAGTCACGTTATGATGTACACAATAAGTTATTTTATAATAATTTTTAGCATGGCTATGAACTCAGATGAAAAAAACTACATATTTGGTAAAATAAAGAAATTTATATAAACAAACATATTAGCAAGTTTATTTTGATAGTGTGGAAGCATAACATTGACTACATTCTGGAATTAATATCCAAATGTGAATTTTCATCAAATATTTTATTTATACTAGTCTATTAATCAGGAAAATTACAAAATAAACGAAGCCAACAAAATCGGATTTGATATCAAATCCGATTTTTAAATGTTCAATTTTGATGTGTAGTTATCAATTAACAGGCGTGATAGCCTTGCTTTTTGTACTTTGTCTTAAATGTTTTCTTGATTATTTTTCATATTTCTTCCAAGTCAATGGGTTCACTTTTTGCATTTTTTTATGCAACATTCCAATGAATAATACTTAATAGTGGTCGTATCATTATAATAAAGTTCTACTGCATTGCGATATTATCTACGTAATCTGAATTATCGTGTGTGTTATACTCATTTACGCTACTTTTAATGTTTATCTTAAATTTAGACTTAGATTTTAATATTTAAAGAAAAATCCTAGAGGAAGTATTGAATCTCTATATTATCAAACATAAGATGGAGAGGAAATTATGAATTTTATTGAATCTGGAAAGTATATTAAACAGGGCTTTGAATATAGATTAGAAGTCAAAAACTTGTACGAAAAAGTAAGGAAATTATAAGAGAAACAACAGAAGATTATATATGAAAATTATCTCAGGGGAAAACCCGCTAAAGAAATATGCAAGTAGATGAATATGAAACAATCCACATTATATAATACTGGGAGTAAAGCTTTTAAGAATTTTAGAAAAATGAACAGATATTATGGTTATTAAATAGAAATGAGTAATAAAACTTACTCCGAGAAATATCTCGGAGTTTTTTTAAATTCAAATGATTATCATTATTGACAGAATAAAAAAATAATGTTATTATGTATTTGGATAAAGTTAGTAGGATGATTTTTACAATTGATTTTGCAGATTAGACGTAATTTGCAACTAAATAAGTTTTTAATTCTCAAATAAACTTATTACATATTTAAAATTGAATAGGGAAGATAGAATAGAAAACCAAATTTTATTGTAGTAAGTTAATTAGTTAATAAAATTGGAATGCATTCAAATTTGTTTTGAGATATTAATAACTATTTGTATTTTCTTACTAACAAATATAAATAAGGAGTATTGATATGAATAAATTAAAATTGATGACTTTGGTTGGAGTTATGTCAGCGGCTTTGTTGTTGAATGGTTGTGGAGCACAAAAAGATGCACCGAAAGAAAATACCAAGCAAACTGAACAAAAGCAAGAAGACAAAAAAGAAGAAGAAAGCAAAGCTACTGAAAAAACTGAGGACAAAAAAGAAGAAGTAAGCTTGTCTGATTGGGATGGAGAATGGAACAACATGGGAAGCTATTTGGATAAGCCAGAAGTTCAAGGCGCTTTCAAAACTTTAGCGAAAAAAGAAAATGTTGATGAGAAAAAAGCTAAATCAGATTATCTTGAAAAAAGAAAATGTGAATTCAACGGATTGAAAATCGACGGAAACAAGATTACATTTACAAGCAAAATCCCTTCAGAAAATGGAGATAAAATAGCTGAAACTGAGTACAAATTTGTAGAAAAAAAGGCTGTAAAACATGGATCACACATGCTAGAATGGGATGTTTTTGAAGCTGTGGATTCTAATGCAAAATACAAAGTTTTGTTGATGATGCCAATTCACGGCGAAGAAGAGTTGACACATTTCCACATGAGATATGGTAATGACAAGGAAGAATTATTTGCAAAGGAAGGCTGGTTCCCAACTTTCGTAAAACCAAACACAACTGATAAACAAATTATCGGAGAAATCGAAGAATAAGGTTGGAATATGAAATTGACAAAGGGCAGGGACGACCTGTCCTTTGATTTTTGAAAAGGAGAATTTAGATGAAAAAGAGACTTTTGAGTTTTCTATTAGCCTTGTGCATGGTTTTGTTTGCGGGATGTTCCAATCACACGAAAAAATCTTCAGGAAAACCTGTTATCTACACATCGTTTTTTCCTGTGCATGATTTGGTTAAGATGATTGCAGGAGATACTGTTGAGGTGAGAACTTTTATGCCTGTGGATAAGGAGCCTCATTTGTGGGAGCCGTCTGCCAAGGATATGAAAAAACTTGCCGATGCAGATTTGCTGGTTGTAAATGGTGCGAATATGGAACATTGGGTAGACAAGGTGCACGAGAATTTGCCTAATTTGGATATTTTGAAGTTGTCGGATTCTGTAGAGCTAATCACGTATAAAGGAGCTGCTGCAAGGGGCGATTTTCAATATATGGCACAATTGAACCTAACAAAGGGAAAACGAAAAATAGATTTTGGGCATACTCATGAAGATATTATGAGGGTTGCGTTCTTCAAGGACAATGGAGAAGACAAAAAAGAATTAGTCAAAAAAGCTAAGGAAATTATGAATCAAAAAGGTGAGATTGTTCACCAAAAAAACACTTTCGATGTTGAAGAAGGAAAAGTATATGGCCTTGAAATGGGCCATGAATCTGGAGAGATATTTTACAATATAAAAGATGAGGGCAAGTGGATTTTTGTATCGGACAGAATAAGCGAAGATTTGCTACCATATTATTTACAAGATACTAACGGTAAATTGCTTCAAGATGAGGGCAAATTAAAACCTGTAATGGAAGGGTCTTCGTCAGGATTTGACAAGATAACTTACGATCCACATTCATGGTTATCTGTTGTAAATGCAAAAAAATATTTGAATAGTATCCAAGATAAATTGATACAAAAGTATCCAGATAACAAGAAAATTTATCACAAAAACAAATTGAAATACGTTGATAAATTGACAGATATTGACGCAGAATACAAAGAAAAATTTAGTAAATTAGATAACAAAAGCTTTTTGGTAACACATTACGCTTATGCATATATAGCGAGGGATTTTGGACTTACTCAGTATCCATTAGAAGGGCTTACTAGCATGGAAAGTCCAAGTCTTAAAACAATAAAAAAAGCCGTGGATTTTGCGAAAACGAAAAACATTACTACGGTATTTTATGAATATGGGAAACCTCCTAAAGAAGCGAAGACTTTATCAGAAGAATTGGGTGGCGATATTAAACCATTGGCTTCGATGGAATTTGTCACAAAAGAACAACAGGACAATAATCAGGGCTATATCGAATTAATAGAGATGAATTTGAAAAACTTATACGAATCCATGAGAAAGGCAGGTGTATAAATGAATGCAGTAACAATCAGTAACTTAAATTTTGGATATAATGAAGACTTGGTGCTTAAAGATTTGAACTTAGAAATTACTCAAGGAGAAATGGCTCTAATTTTAGGTGGAAATGGCAGTGGAAAATCAACTCTACTGAAATTAATGCTAGGTGAATTAAAAACAGACGATGGAGAAATAAAAATATTGGATAAAAACATCAAAGAATATAAAAGTTATCGTGATATAGGATATGTTCCACAAATCAACATCGTCAATAAAATTGCATTTCCAATAACTTGTTTGGAGCTTGTAACATTGAATTTGTATGAGGATTTTGGTTTTATCAAAATTCCTCGCAAAAAACATTACGACAAGGCAAAACAAATTATGGAAGAAATGGGAATGAAAGAATACATTAACCGACCTGTAAATGAATTGTCTGGAGGATTGCAACAAAGAGCCATGATTTGCAGAGCTATGATTAATGAGCCAAAACTTCTTATACTCGATGAGCCGACAGCTGGTGTAGACAAAGAAAACAAAGAAAAATTTATCAAAACAATCGCTAAATTAAACAAAGAATACAATATCACTGTAATAATGGTAACTCACGAAATAAAAGAAATAGAAGCTTTGGATATAGATAGGACACAATACGAAATGATAGAAGGGAGGCTTGTACGATGCTAGAATTTGCATTTATGAGAAAAGCACTGGTGGCAGGGTTTTTGCTTGCAATAATGATACCGATGATAGGAATAATAATGGTCAATCGTAAAACATCGATGATAGGAGATGCACTTTCTCATACAGCACTTAGTGGAGTTGGTCTGGGTTTGATTTTGGGATTTGACCCATTGATAGGTTCTGCAATAGTCTGTGTTATAGCAGCGTTTTTAATAGAATTAATCAGGAAAAAATTCCCACAATACGGTGACATGGCAACAGCTGTGATAATGAGCACAGGACTTGGAATAGCAGCGATATTGTCGGATTTTGCACCAGGTGGAAATTCGTTTGAATCGTACTTGTTTGGAAGCATATCTTCTGTAACAAATATGGATGTAATAAACATTTCTGTTATTTTCATTCTAATACTGGCGGTATCCATCTCACAATATTCTGGATTATTGGCCATTTCAATCGACAAAAACATTGCTCGTCTTGCAGGAGTCAAAGTAAACAGAATCAATGCGGTGTTTACATTTTTATCAGCAATAACAATTGCCCTTGCAGTCAAAATCGTAGGAGCGTTGATGGTGACATCTTTAATCGTGTTGCCAGTTGCCACATCATTAATCATCGCAAAAAGCTACAAGAAAACATACATCATCACAATAATACTGGGGATTTTATACATGATGCTAGGAATAATCCAATCTTATCAATTTGACATCAAACCAGGTGGAGCAATAGTAGTTAACTCTGTAATAGGAATGATAATATTTGTAATATATTCTAAAATTAAAAAAACTAATATGAAAAACTTTTCAAATTCACAAAATAATGCTAAAATAAAGTAAATACAACATTACAAGAAGGCAGGATAATATGAATTTCGAAGTAGAAGAAGGAAACAAAATAACAATACCGGATATATTAATGAGAAAATACGACCTAAGAGTTGGAGATATATTCGAATGTGAACTTGAAAACGACAAGATAGTATTGATTCCTAAGAAAAACCACGATGCAAATTACGTCGAAAAATTAAAAGGATTGACTGACGACACAATCGATGCATTAGGTGAAGAGGAATAAAATCAGAAGAACTATTGTAAAATTATGATAGTTCTTTTTATTTTCCTAGTGTAAAACGATGAAAAAAGGGGTATAATGATATTGGATATTAGAAAAGGATATCACATTTAAGGAGGTATATAATTATGGCATGTACTACATTATTAGTAGGTAAAGAAGCGAGCTTTGACGGCTCAACAATTATTTCAAGAAGTGAAGATTCTCCTTCTGGAATTTTTACAGCGAAGAGATTTATCGTTGTAAAACCAGAAGACCAACCTAGAAAATACGAATCAGTTTTATCTGGATGTAAGGTGGATTTACCAGATAATCCTATGAGATATACAGCTCTTCCAAACTCTGACACATTTGAAGGAGATTGGGCTGCATCAGGCGTTAATGAAAAAAATATTTCAATGAGTGCTACTGAAACTATCACTACTAACCCAAGAGTTCAAGGAGCAGATCCTTTGATTCAATCTCCAACAAAAGATGAAAAATTCGGTGGACTTGGCGAAGAAGATTTCGTAACTTTGGTTCTTCCTTACATTAACTCAGCCAGAGAAGGTGTTGAAAGATTAGGAAAATTATTAGAAGAACACGGAACTTATGAATCAAACGGAATTGCGTTCCAAGATGTTGATGAAATTTGGTGGTTGGAAACAATCGGTGGACATCACTGGATGGCAAGAAGAGTTCCTGATGATGCATACGTTGTAATGCCAAACCAATTGGGAATTGATTATTTTGATTTTGATGATGCTTACGGCGAACAAAAAGAATTCATGTGTTCAAAAGATTTGAAAGAATGGTCCGAAAAACATCACCTATTCTTAGATCAAGAAGATTATGTAAATCCAAGATTAGCATACGGATCTCATGATCATTCAGATCACACATATAACACACCAAGAGCATGGATTATGCTTAGATATTTCAATCCAAACACATTGATTTGGGATGGAATTGATGCTGATTTTACACCAGAATCTGATGATTTGCCATGGGCAATGGTACCAGAAAGAAAAATCACTGTAGAAGATATGAAGACAATATTGTCTAGCCATTATGAAGGAACACCTTATGATTGCTACGCAAAACACGGAGATCCTAACTATCGTGGAATGTATCGTCCATTGGGAATTAGCCGTGACAATGTAACTCATTTCACACAAATCAGACCTTACGCTCCAGAAGAAATCAGAGCAATTCAATGGTTATCATTTGGTAGCAACGCATTCAACGCAGCAGTTGCATTCTACGCAAACGTAGAAACAACTCCAAGCTATGTTGGAGATCAAGTTACAAAGGCAACTTCAGAAAACTTCTACTGGGCTAACAGAATTATAGCTGCACTTTGCGATGCACATTTCAACAAAACAGCAATCTTCATCGAAAGATACCAAGGAGCAGTTCAATCAAAATCCAACGAAATCATCAACAAATACGATGAAGAATTTGCTAAGAATTCAGGAAACGCTCATGAATTGCTTGAAAAAGCAAACCAAGAAATGGCAGATTTCTTAAAAGAAAAAACAGACAAATTACTTCACGACGTTTTATTCACAGCTAGCTGCGAAATGAAAAACGGATTTGCAAGAAGTGATAACTAATATTTAACGATAAATCGGGTTTGAACAATCAAATCCGATTTTTTATATATGGAAATATATAACCGTTGCAATCAAAAAACACCTCAATGTGAGGTGTTTTGTTTTGCTATTAATTACTCATCTGCAACTTCTGTAGCAGGGTCTGAGTTTGTTCCGAATCTTGTGATAATTGTCAATATCATCATCGCCAATAATACGTATTGGTTAACCAAGAAAGGCATTATATCTGTAGGTGCTACTTTTCCTGCAGAAAGTCCTGAAGCGATTAGAATTTGTGCTCCGTAAGGAATAATTCCTTGTATAACACAGCTTGTAGTATCCAATATTGATGCTACACGTGATGGTTTAACGTCGTATTCTTTTGTAAGTTCAGATGCAACTTGACCAGTTATCAAGATTGATACTGTGTTGTTTGCTACGGCAACATTTGTAAGTCCAACTAATGTTGCGATTGCAACTTCGGCACTTTTTGTTCCTTTAACTTTATTTTTAACTTTCATTATAATCCAATCAATACCACCGTGTTTTCTAACCATATAAGCAAGTCCACCTGTGAACATTGATAATAGGAATATGTCTAATACTCCTGTAAAGCCTTCGAAAATTGTTTTGGACAACATGATTGTGTCGAATTTTCCGTAAATCATTCCGATTATTCCGGCTAATAATGTACCAGAGAATAATACCAACAATACGTTCATTCCCATCAAAGCAGTTACGATAACTAATAAATAAGGAATTACATAAACTAAGTTGTAACTTTCTTTTACCATTGTAATTGTAGTTTCTGGTCTTCCTATAATTGCGAAAATTATTGTAGAAATTATAATTGCAGGGAAACCGAATTTTGAGTTCATTATAAATTTTTGTTTCATTCCAATGTTTTGAGTTCTTGTAGCGGCTATTGTTGTATCGGAAATAAGTGACAAGTTATCTCCTGCCATTGCTCCACAAATCAAAGCTGCAAGCATAAGTGCAGGATTGATTCCGATTTTTACGGCTACACCGTAAACGATAGGTCCCAATGCTACTACAGATCCTACAGATGAACCTGTTGCAATGGATAAGAATGTAGATATCAAGAAAATTCCCGGTACAAGGAAGTTTACAGGAACAATCGACAAACTGAAGTTTACAACAGAATCTACCGCTCCACTTGCTTTAGTAACTTGAGCAAAAGCTCCAGCTAATAAGTAAATAATACACATTATAATTATGTTTTCATCGCCACAGCCTTTTACGAAATCGTCGGCTTTTTCGTTGATAGTTCCTTCAAAAATAATGAATGCTACAACAACACCAATCATTATAGAAATAGGTGAAGGAATTTGATAGAAAGGCATTTCTACTCCACGAAGTGACAATACAACACCTGACAACACATAGAATAGCACAAACACTACAAGTGGAAGAAGTGCTTTTTTATTTGGTTTCATTTTTTAGCTCCTTTAATCTTTTATAGTTTCCGAATCCACGTCCATATTCCATGAACGCATCGATATTTTCTAATTTTGTTCCTTTTGGTATTTGACAACCTGTAGATAACACATATCCACATGGAGAATCGTAACCTATGTCGATACATTCTTTTACAGATTTTTTTACATCTTCAGTGTTTCCCAAATACATAACATCCACTGGGGGGACATTTCCAGTAATCACAATGTCGTTACCGAGAATTTGTTTTGCTTCCAACAAACTTTCACAGTTATCAAGTGAGAAGTTACCGATTCCAGAATCTTTTAACAAATCCCACAAATCTTTTGAATTACCACAAATGTGTAACCCTGCAGAAGAACCACAGTATTTTTTAACATCTGCAATATTTCTCTTCAAATATGGAAGTGAAAATTCTTCGAATTGTTTCTTACGAATCAAAGTAGTACTTGAAACTGGATCGGCAAATCCCATTCCAAATCCTCTACTACCAACTTCCTTAATGTATTCTCCGTTGTTAATAGTTATGATATCCATAATTTTATGAACGGCATCCTTTTTCTTAACCATCCAACGAAGTAAAGTTTCAGTACCCAAAACACTTGCGGCTACAGAGAATGGTCCAGTCATTGCAGCACCGATTGATGCAACATCTCCGACTTGATCTCTGATTTTTTCCAATGCATCGATCAACACTGGTAGCTTTCCATCTTTTAATGGATTGATGATTTTTAATTTTTCGATATCTTCGACCTTTTTCACAACTGGATCTTTTAATTGTGAAATACTATCTTCTGGATACCAAATTTCAGTTCCCATGGCTTCTGCCATTCCCCTTAATGTTGTGGATACACTGATGGAATCGTGGTAGAACCTTTTGAACAAAGCTACTTCCGTATCGGCGATTACATCAGAATTTGAATAATAATCCCAAGTTTTATATCCCAGAAAATCACTCATTGTAACGCCCATATCAGGAACAACTGGAATTCTGTCCATTTCTTCACCTTTTGAGAAGGCCTCCATTCTCTCCTTTGGAGTCATCTCATCTTTGAACATATACATCCTCCTTTTTAAATTTTAAAAATAATTTAATGAATTTGTCGCTATAAATTTCATTATAATTCTACCATAGAAAAATTCAGTCATTTATTGAAATATTTTATAAGTTGTAGTTTTTATTCATTAAAATTAAATAAAAACTTAATAAAATTGATTTGTAGATTAAAAACTTTTAATTTCACACAAAAATATTTTTGTGATAATGATTTCTTAATTGGTAAAAAGAAATATAAGATAAAAATAATCATAAAAATTTATCATAGCAAAGTAAATGCTTTATCAAAATCGGAAAGTTGATTTATTTGATTATCCAATAAGTAATTATTATTTAAATAATATTCAATATATAATATGATAAAATCAAAATGGGTGATAATATGAAAACAATAATAGTGTCGGGATTTTTAGGTTCAGGCAAGACAACTTTTATCAATCACATTTTGGGTTTTTCCAAAAATACTTTGGTATTGGAGAATGAATTTGGTGATGTGAGTATTGATTCAATGTTGATTAAAAACGACGATATAATTGAAATCAATTCGGGATGTATTTGCTGTGGATTGAAGAGCGATTTTAAGGAAATTATTCACAAAATCGACAAAGACCAATTTGAGTACATCATAATTGAGCCGACAGGAGTTGCGAAGCTAACGGATATATTGGAAGTTTTGAAAGACGAAGAAAATTTGCAAATCCAAAAATGTGTGACAATTGTCGATTGCGACAGTTACATTTGTTTTCACGATGATTTCGGAGAATTTTTCAATGATCAAATAAAAAACGCTGATATTATATACATAACGAACATTGAAAACTTGGAAGAAGAAAAAATCGACGAAGTGAAGAAGTCAATCGAACAATTTAACAAGCATGCAATTATTCATAAGGAAGATTTCAGAAAGATAAATCCAAATGATATTGTAAGTGAATTTGAGGACAACAAGAAAGAAGACAAACACGAATGTTGTTGTCACGGCGACGGTCACAAATGCTGTGGAAAGCACCATCATCACGACCACGGTGAACATTCTCACGAGGATTCTAAGTTTCAGACCAATGTTCAAAAGAAATTGAAATTCGATTCAAAGGAAGAATTAGAAAAGTTTGTGAACAAGGAAGGTATTGTCAGGGCAAAAGGAAATGTCGAGCTTTTAGATAAGAAAGTTTTCGTGAGCAAGACTTTAAGTGGAATTGAGATTTCTGATTCTACAAATGATAGTGATGATTTTGTAATAATCGAGGTGAATAATGGCTAAAGTTGGAACTTATGATTGTATTATAATGGAGACGACACCCATAATTGATCCGGGATTATTTGAAGATGCAGACTGTTTGGTAGAACATTTCAAGGATAAGGACTATGGAAGTATTCCTATGTCTTCTACATTAGAATCAGAAGCCATGGGTGCTGTTGCAGAACTTGGAAAAGTCAGCAAGTACAAGTACGATAATGTAGATGATATTGTGATTGATTTTGATTACAATCAAAAACATGTCAAAGCTTTGTTTGAAGCGATTGATAAGATGAAGGACGATAAAAGAGTAATTGTTGAGGTGGCCGGTCCATTGGTTATATTAGATAACTTGGCAAGCTCCGAGGTGGTTTTCAGATCTTTTAGGAAAAAACACGATAAAATCGTTGAACTTTACGATGAAATCAGAAAAGCTTTGGTAGAATATATTGAGAAGCTTGTCGATAGTGGAATAAAATTGATTAGTTTTTCCGATAGTTTGGCAGGAGCTGATATTATTGGGCCAAAACAAATGCAACTTTATGTCGATGAGTTTTTGATGAAATTTTTGGAAGATATTCAAAATATCGACAAACCATTTAATTTTCACTTATGCCCAAAATCCACAATGGCATTGATTAGTTTGGACAAAGCTGAGTTTAGACCAATTGAAAAAGATGAAGAACAAAGATATGTAGACTTTTTATTTGAAGAAAATCACAAGATTTTTGGAGACAGATGTATGAATTTGTCGGATAGAAAATTTAAGAAAATAAATGAAATTATAATTAGGAGGTAACATGGAAACACAACAAGAATATTTAGATAAAATGGCTGAAATGGTAGTAGAAATGGAAGATGAAGACATCGCAGATGTGTGCCAAGAATATATCGACAAGGGATTTGATCCAAAAACTGGTATATTTGACGGACTTATCAAAGGTATGACTGAAGCAAACAAACTTTATGATGAAGAAGAATATTTCATTACAGATATTTTACTTTGCAGTGATGCTATGTATGCTGGATTGGATGTTTTGGAAAAATACGTTGAAATGAACGATGACGACATACTTGGAATCGGAGTTATCGGAGTTGTCGAAGGTGATACTCACGATATCGGCAAAAACTTGGTAAAATTAATGATGGAAACTGCAGGATTTAAAATGATCGATTTGGGTCGTGATGTTAAATGTCAAGACTTCATCGATGCTGCTGTAGAAAACGACGCTGATTTGATTTGTATGTCAACTTTGATGACAACTACTATGGATAATATGGGAAAAGTTATCGAAATGTTAAAAGAACAAGGACTAAGAGACAAGTTCAAAATAATGATTGGTGGAGGACCTATTTCTCAAGCGTTTGCAGATAAAATTGGAGCAGATTCATATACAGAAAACGCTGTTGAAGCTGTAGAAGCTGCCAAGCGATTAGTTGGAAAAGATAAGTAGGATAACAATGATTAATGAAAAAGATAGATTAAAGAATGCTTTAAATCATATTTTCATCGACAGAATTCCTGTGATTTGTCCGGGTGGAATGATGAATATGATATCCAAAGAGCTAATGGAATTGAAAGATATCTATCTTCCAGAAGCTCACTTGGATTCTAGGAAAATGGCTGATTTGGCAAAAGCTATCTACGACGAGAAAATTTTTGAGAATATCGGAGTTCCATTCTGCATGACGATTGAAGCTGAAGATATGGGTTCTGTTGTCGATTTTGGAAATGAAATTTATGAACCACACGTTATTGAATACGCATTCGATAACATCAAAGATTGGGAAAAGATAAAAGATTTCAAGAAGGAAGATTCCAGAAGTGATATCGTGATTGAGGCTATTAAAATCTTGAAGGACGAAGAAAAAAACGCTCCAATTATTGGAAATATCACAGGACCTGTTAGCACTGCATCTTCAATAATGGATTCTGTAAAATACTACAAGGCTCTTAGAAAAGACCCACAAAGAGTTCACGAATTTATGGATTATGTGACAGATCATTTAATAGAATTTGCGAATAGACAAATAGACGCAGGAGCAGATGTTATCGCAGTTTCAGATCCTTCTGGTACTGGTGAAATTATGGGACCTAAATTCTTCAAAGAATTCACTGTACAATATTTGAATAAGTTTTTGGATGGGATCAAAGACGTTCCAAAAATTGTTCATATTTGTGGAAGAATGACGCCGGTACTTGATTTGTGCAACGACATTCACTCTGATTGCTTGAGCTTCGACTCAATTGTATCTTTGAAAGATGCGAAGAAAGTTTTGAAGCATCACGTGTTGATGGGCAATGTGTCGACTTATGCGCTTGAATATTCAGACAGTGAAAAAATTCAAAAACTAGCTAAAATATCAGTAAACAACGGATCAAATATCCTGTCTCCAGCTTGTGGAATAGGTATGAGATCGCCACTTGAAAATTTGAAATCAATAATAACAGCATCTAAGAATTACGATTATGAAGATAAGAATTAATAATTTAAACAGAACAATTGAATTAGAAGACGGCAAAAGCTACAATTTGATGAATGCATTGCTTGAAAACGACATCTACATCGACAACTCATGCAATGGTAAGTTAACTTGTGGAAAGTGTAAGATAAAAGTTGTAGAAGGAAATGTCAACGAAATAACTGATACCGAAAAAAGACTTTTGAAAAAAGAAGAAATCGAAAACGGAGTTAGGCTTTCGTGTGCAGTTACAATGAGTGGCGATGTCATCGTGGAAACATTAAGCGAAAACAGCTCCATAGATGTACTTGATTCAGGTGACATGCCAGAATTTGAAAAACAATACAGAGACGGTTACGGGATTTGCGTGGACATTGGTACTACAACTGTGTGCATGAATTTGGTGGATTTGAAGACTGGTGAAATCATTGCGAAAAACTCAGCACTTAATGCCCAAACAAAATACGGGTTGGATGTTCTTACGAGAATTACTTTCGAGTATGAAAATGAAAATGCGATAAAGATTTTGCAACACAGTATCGTAAGTTCTATGAATAAATTGATAGACAAGATGATTGTCGAATCAAAAATAGATAGAAAGAGCATCAAAGAGATAGATATCGCTGCGAACACTACGATGATTCACATGCTTTTGGGTGTGGATGCGAGAAGTTTGGGGAAATTTCCATATAAGCCAGTATTCACTGAAGCGAAGACTTTGAAATGTGAAGACATCGGACTTAATTTGGATGCAAAACTTTACACATTGCCAAATGTTTCCGCTTACATTGGAGCAGATATCGTGGCGGGTGCTTATGTTACCGACATGAGAAACAGAGAAAACACTTTGTTTATCGACATTGGTACGAACGGCGAGATAGTTTTGAAGACTAACGAAAAATTGTACTGTTGTTCTTGTGCAGCTGGTCCTGCACTTGAAGGTATGAATATAAAATGTGGAATGAGAGCAGAACAAGGAGCCATTGAAGATGTTGTCATTGACGGGTCAAACGTCAAATTACAAACGATTGGCGACAAACCTGCAAAAGGGATTTGTGGTAGTGGTATTCTTGCTGTAATCAGCGAAATTGTTAGAAATAAAATCGTCAATAAGAGAGGTAGGATTATAGATCCAAACTCTGTCGATGATTTTAGAAAAGATTTGGTTAGAATTGTGGATAATAAAAGAGAGTTCATGATGAATGATGAACTTGTTATCACACAATCAGATATCAGACAAGTACAGCTAGCAAAAGGAGCGATACTTTCTGGTTTTATAAAACTTTTGGATGAAGAGGGATTGGATATTTCCGACTTGAACGAATGTATTGTCGCAGGACAATTCGGAAGTCATTTGAAACCATCTTCAATCGTAGGTGTGGGAATTCTGCCTTACGAAATTGAATCCAAAATAAGTTATGTAGGTAATTCATCTTTAATAGGAGCGTACATGTGTTTAATGAACGATAAAATAAAAGAAGAAATGTCCACTCTTGCAGAAGATATGAATTATATAGAACTATCAATGACAAAGGACTATGAAAAAATATTCGCGAAAGCGATGGAATTTCCAAAGGAGAGATGATTATGAAGAAAAAATTATTGGTATTGATGATGCTTGTGTTCTCATTGACAGCTTGTAACGCTGACAAAGATAAGACCCAAGAGCCACAAAAAACAGAACAAACACAAGAACAAGCAAAAACAGACGAAAACAAAATAGAAGAAAAAGCAGCAGACAAAGAAGCAACTAAGGTTCAAATCGTTGTTATGGATGAAGTTAACAACAAAGAAATCTTAAAAGAAGATGCTGAAATCAAAAAGGATGAAAATCTACAACAATACCTTGAAAAAAATCACAAAGCTGTTTTTGAAAAAGGTATGATGACTGAATTAGAAGGCGTAAAACAAGATCCAGCTAAAAAACAATACTGGATGTACTATGTTAACGACAAAATGGCAGAAGTAGGAATCGGCGATTACAAAGTTAACGAAAATGACAAGATAGAATTTAAATTTCAAGAAATGAAATAATGAAAACTAGTGATTTGACTAGAATTGCAATATTATCAGCAGTATGCATCCTGACAAGAATTTATTTGAATATAATTCCGAATGTAAAAATCTTGTCGGATGTCATACTGATACTTGCAATTGAAAAGAACCTAAAAGAGTCACTATTTGTAAATGCAGTCACGATGGTAGTCACAAGTTTTGTGCTTGGGTTTGGAATATGGGTATTATTTCAAGTGGTAGACTTTTTTATCTTGGCTGTATTTAATTATGTAATTTTCAATGTTTTTAATTTAAGAAAAACATTAGTAACCAAAACTATATTTTTGTCCCTTTCGGGATTTTTGTATGGACTTATAATCACGTTGATGGAATGCATGACTGTTATGGGAATGAATGTATTCATTGCAAGATACATGACATCAATTCCATTTGATATCAACCATATGATTGGAAATGCTGTGATATATATTTTTCTTATATACAAGTTAGAAGATTATATTACCGGCAAGAAAAAAATCATGAATTAAAATTTAAAAAAATATTTCATAGAGTTTAATTTGCAAACAGTATTAAATTTAGGTGATATAACAACATTAAATTGATAATGGAGGAATTATTATGAATTTAAGAAAAAAATTAGTAGCTGGATTTTTATGTCTAGCAATCGTAGGACTAGCAGGATGCTCTCAAAAAGCAGACGATAAGAAAACAGAATCAAACAACACTCAAACAACTGAACAAGCTAAGGATGATTCTAAGAAAGAAGAAAAGAAAGCAGATGACGAAGTAAACGGCGTTTCTTTGAAAAACCCAATCAAAGTTGACAAAGAAGCTAAGAAAATCACTGTTTTATCTTCTGTAAATGGAAAATATTTTACTGAAAATACTAGACACGCATCAGTAAACACAGATGGTAGTAACGGAGCAAAATCAGTTCTTACAGCTTATGCTACGCCAGAAGATTTCTACAATGCTTTAATAGAAATCGGTGCAAAACCTGGTGAAAACATGACTCCGGACAATGCAGCTGAAACTCACGTTGAAGGATCTAAAATTGGCGCTACTGTAACATGGGAAGGCGCTGGAAAAGATTACGATATTAACGAAGTAATCAAAGACAGCAACGGAAAGAAAATTGATTTTAGATTCGGTGGAAACTTAGAAAGAGCAAAAAATAAGAAAACAGGTTGCTTAACTTGCTTAGATTCATGTCCAGTAGGAATTATTTCTAACACAACTTACACTAATGGTGCTGTAGAAAAGAGAAATGAAGTTAAATTCACAGGTAACCCAGATGTACTTCCAGAAGATGGAACTTATGTAGCTTTAACTTATACTTTAGAAGATTAATAGAGGTATCAAGTGAAAAAATTAAGGGCGATATTTTATTATTTAACTACGGGCATAGCCATCGGGATTTTATGTTGTCTACTTTTGTTATTCAACGTAAATTTCGAAATGATGGTTAGTCAGCAGCTAGTAATGTATATCTTTACAGCTTTTGGATTGATACTTGGAATTGCTTATACTAATATCAACAGATATGTATTTTTCGCATTGGAATTGGCGATAGCTTTGATTGCTCTTATAGGGGGAAAAACACAAAGTCTTATCTACATTGTAAAAGAGTTTATAATGTATCATGGACCAGTTAAAAACATTTTAATTCCTACAATCGCAGTTATCGTAATTGTTAACTTAATCAACATTTATATAGTTCTTACTCAAAAGAAATATCAAAAATATTACACTAGAGAAGAACGAAAAGCTATGAGAGAAGAAGAAGTTAAACTTAGCGATTTGAGAGAAGAAAAAACACCTGAAGAAATAGCAGAACTTAAACATAAAAGAAAAATCCAAAGAATAATTGCTTTGATTATTATTGGAATTATGTTGGGGTTGTATTTCTTCGTGCCATCTATCAAAGCTAAAACCAATGAAGCCTTCTCAACTATTTCAAAATTAGATACAAATGTCGTAGTTGCATACTTGAGATCATACGGAAAACTAGCTGCAGTAGTATCATTCATTTTAATGGTACTACAATCAATTGCAGCACCTATCCCAGCATTTTTGATTACTTTATCAAATGCTGCAATATTTGGATGGGTAAAAGGGGCTATACTTTCTTGGTCGTCAGCTATGGCGGGAGCTGCACTTTGTTTCTTCTTGGCGAGAGCTTTGGGAAGAGATGCTGTTGAAAAACTTACAAGCAGAGGTGCAATGGAAAGTGTTGACGTATTTTTTGAAAGATACGGAAAATATGCAATATTAATTTGTAGACTTTTACCATTTGTTTCATTCGACTTTGTAAGTTATGGAGCAGGTCTAACTAATATGGGATTCTGGCCATTCTTCATAGCTACTGGAATTGGTCAATTACCTGCAACAATTGTTTATTCATACGTTGGAGGAACATTGACTGGTGGAGCACAAAAACTTTTCCTAGGACTTTTGACATTATTCGCATTATCAATAATGATTGGTATTGCTAAGAAAGTTTACAATGATAAACAAAAGAAAAAGGGAGAAAAAGTAGTAGAATAAAATCACAATCATAGGTCAGAAAATTGGCCTATGATTTTTTTGTGCAAAATTTAGTTTTTAGAGTAAAATTTATCACTTTATTTTGATAACGAAATAAATAAATTTGACAATAAAACTTTTTAGAATTAAAATTTAGATATGAAATCATTTTCTATGAAGATATAGAAATACATAGGAGGATATTTTGAATAAGAAATTTAAGGACGTCATTATCGTAGGATTTGCATTATTTGCAATATTCTTTGGCGCAGGAAACCTGATTTTTCCGCCTTATTTGGGTGTGCTTTCGGGAACTGAGTATAAAAAAGCGATGCTAGGATTTTTGTTGACAGACCCTGTACTACCTATACTTGGCGTAATCATCACCGCTAAGCTAGGTGGAGGAGCAGAAGATCTTGGAAAAAGAGTTGGGAATAAATTTGCTAAGATTCTTGGAACCGTTACCATATTAACTATTGGACCGCTTTTTGCAATTCCTAGAACTGCAGCGACAACTCACGAAGTTTTTGTGTCTAAAGTTTTTCCAGGAACTCCAGAATGGGTAACTGCATTAATATTTTTCGCGTTGACTGCGATTTTTGTATTTAATGAAACAGGAGTTATCGATAAAATAGGGAAGTATTTGACGCCAGGATTGGTAATAATTTTATTAGTAATTATTGGAAAATGTATTGTGGATCCTATCGGAGTGATGAATATTGCGTCTGAAAATCAAATATTTTTGAAAGGTTTTGCAGAGGGATATCAAACGATGGATGCACTTGGTGCAGCTCTTATGACCGGTATTGTAGTGTCTGATTTGAAAAGAAAAGGATATGTTAATGACGAAGAAAGACTAAAGTTAGTTAAGTGGGTCGGACTTGTGGCATTCGTTCTTTTAGCGATTATCTACGGTGGTTTGATTTACGCTGGGGCGACTGCATCCAAGATTTACACAGTTCAAAACACAAGAGTCGACATACTACTTGGAACGGTTCAAAATATTTTAGGTTCAGCTGGTAAAATAGCCATAGGAATTGCGGTGTCATTGGCATGTTTAACGACTTCTGTTGGACTCAGTGCGATAGCGGGGGATTTTTTCTCGAATATTACAAAGGACAAATTAGGTTACAAGCCGATTGTTTTAGGAACAGTTGTAGTTTCAGGAGTGCTTTCACTAATTGGAGTTGAAGGTTTGATCAAAGCAGCAGTTCCGATTCTATCTACGGTTTATCCGATTATTATGGTACTTATATTTTTAGGAATTTTTGAAAAATATATTAAATACGATATGATTTACAAAGGAGCAGTTCTTGCTACATTTTTGATAAGTTTTGTGGAAGTTTTGAATCAAAATTTTAAAATTTTTGAAGGTTTTACTGCTTTAATCAAAACTTTGCCTTTCAGCTCAGTTGGATTCGAATGGCTGTTACCTGCGATTATTACTGGGGCTGTATTCGGACTTATAGCTTTTGTTCAAGATAAAAGAAAAATTGCATAACGAAAACAATTCAGCATAAAGTATATTCTTTGTGCTGTTTTTTGTGGAAAATGTCGAAAATCAAAGTTTTTAAAGTTTATTTTGCATTTTGTTTACAATTTGTTTACACATTACTAATTGATTAATTATATAATATAAATAGAATTAAAATTTATGGAGGATCTTATGGAAAACCTTATAGAGGTAAGAGGTCTTGTAAAAAAATACAAGGAACTCACTGCGGTGGATAATTTGGATTTGGATGTAAAAAAAGGAGAGATACTAGGGCTGCTTGGTCCAAACGGTAGCGGAAAATCCACAACTATCAACTGCATATTGTCTCTTTTGAAAAAGGATGCTGGCAGCGTCAAGATATTTGGCAAAGAAATGTCTTCTGATGCGTATGATATCAAAAAAAGAATCGGCGTAGTGTTCCAAGATGTGGCGGTGTATGATGAATTATCAGTTTACGAAAACGTAGACTATTTTTGCGGATTATACATTCAAGATAAGAATGAACGAAAAAAACTAGTTGAAAGAGCGTTGGATTTGGTAAGTCTTAATGATTTTGTGAAGTTTAAGCCGAAAAAATTATCGGGTGGTTTACTCAGAAGACTTAACATTGCATGTGGAATTGCCCATAAGCCTGAGATAATCATCCTTGACGAACCGACGGTTGCTGTAGACCCACAATCTAGAAATAATATTCTTGAGGGAATAAAAAAATTAAACAAGGAAGGTTCCACGATAATTTACACGTCGCATTACATGGATGAAGTTGATTTCTTGTGTGATGATATCGTGATTATCGACAAGGGCAAGGTTATCGCAAAGGGTACTTCAGAACAACTCAAAGATATGATTGAAATGAATGAGAAAATCAGTTTTACTTCGAAGGATTTGAGCGAAGATATTATCAATAAAATAAAAGCACTTCCACATTTGTTGGAATTTCAAAACAAGAATGGCTCTGTTAAACTCGACTTTGCACACGGTGATGGATACTTAATGAAGTTGGTTAAACTTCTCGACGAGGAAAATATTCAATATAGTTCTTTAAATGTTGAAAAGCCAAGCCTTAATGATGTGTTCTTGGAATTAACTGGTAAAGATTTGAGGGATTAAAATGTTTGTTCATTCATTTAAAAATACATTCAAAGTGCTTTTGAGGCAGCGAGCAATGCTTTTTTGGGCGCTTTTGTTCCCAATTGTGCTGGGGATTTTCTTTAAGCTTGCATTTGGAAATATTACTGAAAACTCCAAATTTAAAACTATTGATGTAGCTGTTAATGAAACTTTGATGCAAGATGAAAATTTTAAGATTTTCATGAACGATATGGAAAAGGAAAAATATTTCAAGGTTGTAGAATCTAATAGCGAAGATATTTTGAATAAAAACGAAGATGTAAAAGCCTACATTCATTCCATGGATAAAATCTACACTAAAAAATCTGGGATTTCGGAGACGATTGTGGAGACGATTATGAATGCATACACGCAAAAAGTGTCGATGATAACTAAGATAATGAATAAGAATCCAACAGCTGATATTGGAAAAATCTTGGGAGTGGATGATCACATTCAAGATATTTCCAGAAAAAACATGGATCCTGTCAATGTGTTTTTCTACACTCTTTTGGGGATGACTACTATTTACGGATATATGTGGGGACTGTTCGTTAGTTTCCAATACGAAGCGAACTTGTCTACCAATGCTAAAAGAAATGCAGTTTCTCCAACTAAAAAAGGCACTATGCTTTGTGCATCAGTTCTTGTAAGTTGGATAATAAATTTTTTAATAACTGTAATATTTATCGCGTATTTAAAATACGGGTTAAAAGTAGAATTTGGAGATAGAATGGGACTTGTAATCGCAATGGCAGGTTTGTCTTCACTTTGTGGAGTGACGCTCGGGATTTTAATAGGAGTGTCTAATAAGAAAAGTCTTGATACTAAAATCGGAATAGGTATTGCACTTACAATGTTGATGGCGTTTTTGGCGGGAATGATGGTTCCTGAAATAAAGGTATTAATTGCAGAAAACATCCCTATTATCAACAAAATAAATCCTGTAGCAGTGGTTACAGATGCTGTGTATTCACTTTATTATTACGACTCGTTGACAAGATTTAATTACGATATGTTGAATCTTTTGGCAATCACTGTGTTTTTTATAGTGGCATCACTGTTTTTGATGAGAGGTAAAGAGTATGAGAGTCTTTAAGAATTATTTTAAAATAGCATGGGCACACAAAACTTCCATACTTTTATACACGATAATATTTTTAGTGATTATGAGTTTTGCTACTAAAAGCACGAAACAAACTGATTACAAATCAGTGGATGTTAGCATTTATGTCCAAGACAAGGCAAATACTAAGCTTTCAAAATCTTTGTATGATTATTTGGATAAGAACACAAAAATCGTGAAGATGGACGAATCTATTGTAGAGGACAAACTTTTTTACAATATTATTAGTGCGGCTATAGTTATTCCAGAAGATTTTGATAATACAAAAAAAGTACAATACAAAATAGCCCCGGATAATATTTACGCTACGGATATCAAAGAGAAAATAAATATTTATCTTAGTCAAGTAAATTCTTATGAAAAAGGCGGATTTACTGAAGATGAGGCGATTAAAAATGCGAACGATGATTTGAACAAGAAGTTTGATGTGAGTATTAAAAAGGGTTTAAGGGATAAAAGAAGAGATACTTCAAATTCGTATTTTAATTTTTTGAACTACCTTCTTTTGGCACAAGTTATTCTGATAGTTTCAACAATAGTCAAGGTTAACAAAAAACAATCCATACTTATGAGAAACAACGTATCGGCGTGTCCAAGGTCTAGGATAAATATGGAAATGATGTTGGGCCACATTGTGACAGGGCTTGTGTTATGGGTAATTTACATGATACTTTTCTTGGTGATGTACAAATACGATTTTACGCAAACCCACGTTAATTTGATGATGCTAAATTCATTTGTGTTCACGATTTCGGTCGTTTCAATGGCTGTTATGATAGCTAACTTAATCAAGGATTCAAATACTGTTCAAGGAGTTATGAATGTTGTATCATTGGGATCTTCGTTTTTGTGTGGTGCATTTGTCCCACAAGAACTACTAGGGAAAACAGCGTTGACGTTAGGCAGAATTTTCCCAGGTTTTTACTATATACAAAACAACAATATTTTGATGGAAAGCCCACAGATTTCAAAAATATTGCCAAACATGATGATTATTCTGGGATTTTCTGTATTGTTTATAATAATTTCTGTATTGGCGAAACCAAAAGGCAACGATAATATCAACAAATAAAAACAAGGCTATGAGTTGTGTGCTCATAGCCTTTAATTTTGAGAAAAATTATTTTGTAATTAAATATACTAAAACGGATGCGATTGTAATAGTCAATCCAACAGCTGCTTCGTAAGGAATAATCTTCAATCTGTCAGCGATAGACATTTTGACAGATCCACCAGTTGCATGGAAGAATGATCCGTGAGGAAGTGAGTCGATAACTGTAGCACCTGCGTGAACCATAGCACCAGCATTTAGTGCAGTTACATTTGCATCGATCAATGATTTTGCGAATGTTTGAGATGCTATTGTACTTCCAGCAGTTGTACTTGCTGTTGCACCACCCATTAAAATACCCGCTACTGGAGCAAGGATGAATGCAGGAAGATTAAATGCAGTAATCAAATTAATCATATCAGTTTGTAGTGTTGAATTTTTGATAATTCCAGCTATTGTTCCCGTACCGATTAAAAGTGCACAAACTCCGATTATTTTTGAGAAACCGTAGTTGACATATTCTTTGGTATTCTTAGTTTCTTTTGTAGCTAATAAGCACACAAATCCTCCCAAAGGAAGTGCAATCAATGGGTCGATTGTGATTTTGGCAAGTGGTCTAAGTGCCAATAAAACAATTACAGTAACTGGCCCTATAATTGATGCGAAGAAACTTGGCAAGCTTGTTCTTTCAGAAGATTCCAAATCACTTGAATCTATGACATCAGTTTTTTTCTTTGCTAAAGCCATTGCAATAATAATCGTTACGATTAATGCGCAAATTGCAGGAATGATATTCACATACATCAAAGATGTAAGATTTAGTTTGAATCCTTCAGCAGTTGCAATAGTGTTGGGGTTAGGGCTGATTACATTACCAGCTTTTCCTCCACCAATCATAGCCAATAAAATGCTTGATTTGGAAAGATTTGATTTCTTACCAACAGCAAGGGCGATAGGTGCACAAGTGATAACTGAAATGTCAATGAATACACCGACAGCACAGATAATCATCGTAGAAATCGCAATAGCAATCAAAGCTTTTTGTTCGCCTAATTTTTTGATAATCGTGTCTGCGATTTTTTCAGCAGCACCCGTTTTAACCAAACAACCTGCCAAAATACCACTTGTCATAATTCTTAGAACTGAACTCATCATTGATTCAGAACCTTTTACCATGGCAGACACTGTTCCCACAAGTCCGCCTCCACCGATAATTCCACCAAACAAAGCTCCTATGATAAGTGCGTAAGTTGCGTGGAAGTTTTTGATGATTAGAAAAATTGATAACGCTAAGCCAATCAATGCTCCAATCGTTGAAAATGTTACGTTGTCCATACTACCTCCATAAATTTATTAATTTCATTACTTGGTCAACACTTCTGTACAAATTTTCTTCTGAAACTTTTTTATCCATAGCTTCATTTGTTTGCATACATTTATTTAGAATAGGGAAGAATGCATCGATTCCTCTTTCATTAACAGAGACTGCATCGTTATCGCAAACGCCGCAAAAAGCGATGACTTTTTTGTTGTATTTCTTTGCGAGCTTTGCAATTCCTACAGGAGTTTTTCCCATAGATGTTTGGAAATCCATCTTGCCTTCTCCTGTGATAACCAAATCAGAATTTTTGATTAACTCATCTGCACCAAGCATTTCTAGAATAATTTCAATTCCTGGTTTTAATTCTGCATTCAAATAATTTTTGAAGGCATATCCCAAACCACCGGCAGCACCAGCTCCCTCAATCGTATCATTTGCACCAGGAATAACTTTTTTTGTAACTTCGTGATATTTGCCCAAAAGTTTATCCAATTCTTCGACTTGTTTTGGAGTTGCGCCTTTTTGTGGTGCAAATACTCTTGCCGATCCACGTTGTCCGCACAATGGATTATCGACATCACAAGCTATCTGAAATGTGCATTCCTTAAGTCTTTCGTCGAAATTATCCAAATCAATAGTTTCCAAATCTATAATTCCTATTGGACCGTTTGAGATTTCGATTCCATTTTTGTCAAAAAATCGCGCTCCCAAACTTCTTAGCATTCCCATGCCGCCATCTGTAGTTGCAGAGCCGCCAATACCAATGATAAATTCTCGGATATTTTTATCCAAAGCGTCCTTGATCATATCTCCAACTCCGAAAGTCGTAGCATTCATTGGATCCAAGTTATCTTTTATAAGCGTAAGTCCGCTGGATTCACTCATTTCCATAATTGCAAGTTTATCATCTACTATCAAATATCTAGCTGTGTGATGTTCCATCAAAGGATTATGTACATCGACTTCAACTATATTAGCGTTTTTAATATCCTTTAATGAATCAATAGTTCCTTCTCCACCGTCAGCAACAGGTTTTACTATTGCTTTGTTTGAAGGATTTTTTTCACAAGCTTTTTTTATGATTTCTCCTGCTTCCAAAGAACTCAAACTGCCTTTAAAAGAGTCTATCAATACTAATATATTCATAACAACCTCCTATCTCAATTTTATAACAAACGATTGCACAAATGTATGTTTTATGTAATAATAATGTTAAATGAACAAACAAAATTATTATTATGGAGAACAAATGAGAATTTCTGATCACACTGCAAAAATGATAGTCGAAAAATTAAAAGATGTTATTGACTACGATTTGAACTTTTTTGACCAAGAAGGATATATTATTTATTCAACAAATTCAAATAGAATTGACACTTATCACGAAGCTGCCAAGGAATGCGTAAAGCTAAACGAAACAATTTTTGTTGATAATGAAAAAGAATACGTTGGAGCAAAGAAGGGAATTAATATCCCAGTTACAATCGACGGAGAAATCATCGCCGTTATCGGCATCACTGGAAACAAAGACGAAGTAATGAAATACGGAAACATCATCAAAAAAATGACCGAAATACTCGTCAAAGAACAACTCGTTGAGAAGAACAAACTCAAGAAAAAGGACATGAACAAGTATTTGTTTGAGAGCTTGATAAATGAGTTGGACGATTACGGATTGTACAGATATCTGGAAAGTGAAGACGAAAAATACGTTATAGTCGGGAAAAATTCCGAAAGCAGATTTTTGTTGAAAGATTCCGATCAAATTTACAAAATCTTGGAGAATAATCTGTCCAATAATTTCGTATATAGCGTATTTTACGGAGAAATTGTAATCCTAGCAAACAACGTAGACAAGATTATCATCAAGAAAAAATTGGAAAAAAATAGAAACCAAATTCACGATGCAATAGACAGTAGGGTGTATTTTGGCATCAGCGGGTCATTCAAAATGATTAGCCAATTTAAGAAAAACTATGACAATTGCATGGTTGCGTTGGATTGGTTGGATAATTTGCAAAGAAAAGACTGCGTTGTGGATTATTCCACATTGGATTTGGGAATTTTGCTTGGAAGTATCAAAAAAGATAGAATCAAAAAATTCAAGCAAGTCGTATTGAAAGATATTTCCGACGAAGATTACAATATTTACAAGGATTTAATCAAAATTTATGCGACAAATAACCAAAGCATCACAAAATGCGCGGAGGATTTGTTCGTTCACAAAAACACCGTTCAGTACAGGCTTAACAAACTAAAAGATATCACAGGACTTGATCCTAGAAATGTAGAAGATTTTATAAGACTGTACTTGGCATTTATATTGAACTAGGAAGAAAGCCGTAGAACATTCGTCTGGCTTATAAAAATTGCTAAGGTAGTTTCAGGACAAAAACGTAGAAAACCAGTTTGCACGAATATCTAGACTACGTAAATTACAACATAGTTTCAAGATAAACAAAACATAAAACATAGTAAACCGCTCATCTGTCTACGAAAATTGCTATGGTAGCTTCAAAGTATACGAAAATAGACCCCGATACGAACGAATATCTAGACTACAAAAATTAACAAATTCTAAGCTTGTGAATCTAAAATCGCAAGCACGCTAGCGCTTACGCAAGTGCGATTTTTTAACGATTCACTTCGCTTGAATTTGTTGTAATTTTTTCCGTATGATATTCTAACCGTATCTGGTAGTCTATTTTTATTTCATAGAAATACAAAATCTCTGGACATCTTTGTTTTACAAGGACACAGTGAAGTAGAAAACCAGTTTGCACGATTATCTAAGCTACGAAAATTTGTGATTTGAAACCATCTAAATTTCATCCGTATGATATTCTTAGCAAAACTGGTAATCTACTTATTTCATTAATTCTAAGTGGAATATATAACTCCTTTTTTTACTTGGTCGTAGTTGGCGGTGATTTCTGCTGCGATTAATATGATTTGTGAGGATAGGTTTATCCACACGAAAAGTGCGAACACGCCGACTAATGGGCCGTATGTTAGCGACATATTGGATATATTTGAAACGTAGAATGAATATAATACTGTAATCAAAAGCCAACCCACTGTCGCTATTGTTCCTCCAAGCATTGCTGATTTCCATTTGATGCTTCTTGTTGAGTCGAAGTCTGGGGCGAATTTGTATAGCAATGTGAATCCAAAAATCATGGATACTATTGGGATTAAATATCTGAAAAATTGTGCAATAAATGATATTCTAATTCTCATGTATTGTTCAATCAATCCCAAAATCAAACCACCAAATGCGATGAAGACTAATGTTACCATCAACAATAAAAGAAGTACGATTGTGAACAATATGCTTTTGAGTTGTGTTTTCAAAAACCCATTTTCGCTTCTTACATCAAATGCTTTGTTCATTGCTTTGATTAAAGATTTCAAGGCTTTGGAGCTAGACCATAATGCAACCAACAACGAGATTGATAGAACAGATGATGATCTGTTGTTTATTATGGTGTTGATTAGTGTCATTAAAATATTTCTTGTTTCAGCTGGAATGAATTCCATCCACTTGAAAATCATATCGATTTTGCTAGCAGCAACCATCAGCACGATATTCAATAAAACAATTAGAAATGGCACCAAGCTCATTATAAAATGGTAAGTTGTCTGTGCACTCAATAATGGGATTTGGTCATCTTTTATAGATTGTAATAATTTTTTGAAGAACAAATTCTTTTTTTCTTTTTTCTGTTTTTTCATCATCTACCTCAAATAAATATCAAACCAATCGCAGATTTCTTTCAATCTTCTGATTCTGTTTTTCGGTTTTCCTGAACGTGAAAGCTCGTGGTTTTCTCCGTAAAACATCACAAATCGACTTTGTGTATTGTTAAGTTTCAAAGCTTGAAACATTTGCATTCCTTCAGATAAAGGACATCTGTAATCTTTTGTGGAGTGAATGAAAAGAGTTGGAGTGTGAGCGTTCTTTGCGTATTTTAGTGGAGATTTGTCCCACAATTTATCGTAATCATCCAAGACTGTTTCAGTGTGGTTTTGATCTGTTCCAAAATAATATCCAATATCTGAAATCAAACTGAAAGAAATCCAATTTGAAATTGAACGTTGACTTACAAAACAATCGAACCTGTCAGTGTGAGTCATCATCCAATTTGCCATGAAACCACCATAAGAGCCACCAGTGTAACCTAATTTATCGATAGGATACTTGTCCATAACGATGTCTGTGAATTTCATCAAATCAGAATAATCTACATCTCCGTATTTTCCTCTTATATCCATAAATTCATTTCCATATCCGTCACTTCCTCGTGGGTTTGTGTAGAAAACGAAGTATCCTTTTGCAGACAATAATTCCATTTCGTGAAACAAAACTTCTCCAAAAACAGTTTTTGGGCCACCGTGAACGGATAAAATGCCAGGATATGTTTTATTTTCATCGTAGTCTTTCGGATAAATCACCCATCCTGTGAATGAATTTCCGTCATTTTCAAAAGTGAATTTGTCTTTTTTGCTTATGTGATAGTAGTCGTTGTTCAAATGAGTTAATTGTTCTTTGTTTAGTTTGTAAACTTCTTGTCCGTGATTTTCATTTATCAAAACGTAGTAAACATCATCGTTTTTGACGGAAATCATGTTGATAGAATTGTTTGTAGAGAAAATCTTATCGAACTTATAATTATTATCCATTCTCAAAATCGCACTACCGTATCCTTCTAAGATTACAAAATACATATAGTCGTCTGTTTTTTCGATTTGACTGCCGGAAGAATATTTCAAATCACAGCCTATGGAATTGTACAAGCAGTAGTGTTCTTCGTTTATTTTTATAGCTTTATTATCTACAATTTTGTAGATTTCACAGTCTTGGTTTAGTCCGTGTTCTTTTCCATCTGTGGCGAGAATCACAATATCGTCATTGAAATATTTCGCAGACATTATCATAAAACCTTGTAAAATCACAGACTCTTTTCCAGATTTCAAATCGTATTCAACTAATTCATCTTCGATTTTCATTACGTTTTCGTAGGAATTTCTCACGAAAATAAGTTTTGATTTGTCATCATTGAGATCGACTGATGAGATATTCGAAAATTCGTCTGTCAGTATATCTGTTTTGTCAATGCTTGGGAAATATCTTGCAAGTCTAGTTCTTTTTTTGTCGGTAAATCCAACTGCATTTTCAAAATAGGGAAGTTCTGTGAGTACTTCGACATCTTCGTTTTTTTCTTCTTCTGTGATTTTATTCATTTCATGATGTCTGTCGAATTCGTATTTTACAATAAAAGAATCTTCCAATTCAAAAAGAATCTCCACACTTTTCAAATCTATGTCAAATTCTTTTACAGCCTCTCCACCATCGACAGGAAGTCTGTAAAAAGATGATGTGTCAGAATCTTCTTCTTTTTCTGAATTTCTCATAATCAATAAATCTCCATCATTCAATTCAAAAAAAGAAGAGTCCTTGTTGGAACTTGTGAAGTTTTTATTGTCTCCTACTTTGTGTATGTTAGAATCGTATTTGTTTTCTTCTATATTAGCTGTGGTTGTAACACAGAAAATATCGTCTGAGTTTTTTAAAGCTTTTAACTTTGAAATAAATGTAAAGTCTTTAAATGAATCGTAATCGAAATATTTCATATAACTCTCCTCCATTTATATATTAAGATAATTATAACATAATCGACTGCTACGATATACTTTAGGAAAAGTAATACATTGAAAATGAATTGAATTTTAATGTAAGTATTTTGAAAGTTCGATTATATTTATTAACTGAGTGTTAAATAAATTTATCGAACATACATTTCAAATAAGTTATACAAATTTTTTCCACAAAAATTGACGATAATTTGTGGAATAAATTTGGCTTATTTCAAGATATCCACAAAGTTATCCACATTATCCACATTTATCCACAAAAACTTACCAACAATTTGGGATAAAATAGCGTGAATAATTTTTGAATATAAACTGAATAATTTATAGTTTTTTTATGGTATTATATATGAGAGGTGAAAACGAATGAAATTGGATGAAGATTTTTCAGATATAAAACAAAGAATTATGATGAATTTGAAGACAAGAAACCTGTATTTTAAGACGTTAAGTGAATGTGAGAAACTTTTGGATATTGATTTGATGCAGTTACAAAAAAAGGGCGCATTTCCTACAGAAGAATTGTACAAATCGGAACTTCGAAAGGTCAACAACTACATTGAAGATTTTTCTAATGTGAGTATAGCGAATAAATTAATAGAATTTGTGTATTACTTTTTGTTGATAACTTCTGTTGGACTTTTTACCAATCTAGTTAGAAATTTTTTAGGATTGGAATTTAAACAAATTTCAGTGTCTGCAGTTATACTTTATTTGACGATGTTTGCAGCTGTAATCGCAACTCCGATTATAATCTCCAGAAAAGAAAAGAGATTTCATGACAGTAAATTCAGATACATTTTGATTGCCATATCAGCGATTGGAATTGTTTTGTTTTCATATTTTTCGATTTTTTCAGGACCAGTGAAGCAAAATTTGTTCATACTGAATATTATTATTTACATTTTAATATTGGTAGGATTTTTTGCAATTACAATATTAATGAAAAAATTATCCACAAAATAAATTGGCCGCCTAGTTTGAAATCAGATTGATTTTGGATTTGGCGGTTTGTTTCTTATGTAAAATAATTTAATGTGCTATAATTGTTGTATTGATTAATTTTAAAAGAAAGGATACAAGTATGAAAAGAAATCTCAATCTGATAAAAAGGGTTATGCCTTATTTTAAGAAATACAAATTCATTTTGATGTTTGATTTGTTCTGTGCTGCTCTTACTACACTTACAGATATGGTGTTGCCGATGATTTTGAGAAGACTGACAAATGCAGGACTTGGAACATATTCTTTGACACGAGAAATGGTCATTCGAATGGCTATTTTGCTTTTAATCATCAAAGTGATTGATTTGTTTGCTGGATTCTACATGACAAAAACAGGACACATAATGGGTGCGAAGATTGAAACGGATATGAGATACGATGTGTTCCAACATTTGCAAAAACTTTCCGATTCGTATTTTAACGAAACAAAAGTCGGACAAATTATGGCTAGAATCACTTCGGATTTGTTTGATATAACAGAGTTTTCACATCACTGTCCAGAAGAATATTTTATTGGATTTATCAAGATAATAGTATCATTTGTAATTTTAGTCAGATTAAATTCAATGTTGACTGTGATTTTGTTCTTATCAATTCCTATAATGATTGTGTTTGCATCAAAATACAACAGAAGAATGCGTAAAGGATTCAAAGAACAAAAACATCACATCGGAGTGTTGAATGCGGATATCGAAGATAGCTTGCTTGGGGTTAAAGTTGTAAAATCATTCGCAAATGAAGATGTAGAAATCGAAAAATTCCAAAAAGGTAACAAGAAATTCTTGGATATAAAATCAGAAACGTACGCATCAATGGCTGGATTTAACACGATAACAAAAGCATTTGATGGAATAATGTACATTATCGTGGTTTTATTCGGTGGACTTTTCCTAGTCGAAGGGAAGATGAGTAGTGGGGACATCGTAGCATTCATCCTTTACGTTCAAACGTTACTTACAACTGTGAGAAGAATTGTAGAATTTACGGAACAATTCCAACGTGGGATGACTGGTATCGAAAGATTTACAGAAATAATGGATCAAGATATCGAGATTTTCGATGACGAAGACGCTGTGGATTTGGAAAACGTCAAAGGTAAAATCGAAATCAAGGATGTAAGCTTTAAATACAATAACAACAGCGAGAATGTGCTTAACAATATTTCATTTACGATAAATCCAGGACAAAAAGTTGCCTTGGTGGGGCCTTCAGGCGGCGGAAAAACCACTTTGTGTAATTTGATTCCTAGATTTTATGATGTAGAAGATGGAGAGATTTTGGTGGAAGGAATTGACGTTCGCAAAATCAAAATTCAATCACTTCGCTCAAACATCGGAATGGTTCAACAAGATGTGTATTTGTTCAGTGGAACTGTTAGAGAAAACATATTGTACGGAAAGCCTGATGCAACTGAACAAGAAGTAATCGATGCGGCAAAAGCAGCAGGAGCGTACGATTTTATAATGAACTTGGAAAATGGATTTGACACTTATGTCGGTGAACGTGGAGTTATGCTTTCAGGTGGTCAAAAACAAAGAATTTCAATCGCTAGAGTTTTCTTGAAAAATCCACCGATTTTGATATTAGACGAAGCGACATCAGCACTTGACAATAAGAGCGAATTTATCGTGCAAGAATCGTTGGAAAACTTGGCAAAAGGAAGAAGTTCGCTTACGATCGCCCACAGACTTACAACCGTTCAAAACGCAGATTTGATTTTGGTGTTGACTGAAGAAGGAATAATCGAACGTGGAACGCACCAACAATTGATGGAACAAAAAGGATATTATTATAATTTGTACACACAAGGTGGCAGATTATTGGTGTAAATATAAAGATATCAACTGCAATGCAGTTGGTGTTTTTTTCATTTGTAGATTGATTTAATTATTTTAATGATATAATTAAATTAGATATATACAAGGAGATAACAATGGAAATCAGCGATAATATTTTATTTGTAAATTCTATAATTGATGATGCAATCAGAAAAAATTCCAGCGACATTCACATTGAACCATTTGAAGAAAATGTCAGGATTAGATTCAGAATCAATGGAAGTTTGGTGAAATACAAGACTGTGGACAAGAGTATGCATTCAAAAATAATTACTAGAATTAAAATAATGAGTGAGCTTGATATTGCAGAAAAAAGACTTCCACAAGATGGAAGAATTACATATACATATGAAAACACAAAAATTGATCTTAGAATTAGCATTATCAACACAATTCATGGCCAAAAATGCGTTATTAGAATTTTGAATCCAGAATCTTTTAAAATCGGTATGCAAAATCTTGGGATTTCTGAAAGTGAACAACAAATGATTGAAGGATTTACGAAATTTGAAAATGGAATGGTATTGATTTGTGGGCCAACTGGAAGTGGTAAAACAACAACGCTTTACACAATGCTAGAACGAGAAAATACAATCGATAAAAATATTATCACGATTGAAAATCCAGTCGAGTACAATATTTTTGGAATTAATCAAATTCAAATCAACGAAAAAATTGGTTTGAGGTTTGATAATACGTTGAAGTTTGTACTTAGACAAGACCCTTCTGTAATAATGGTCGGAGAAATTAGAGATTTGGAAACTGCAAAGCTTGCAATTAGAGCTTCAATCACAGGCCACAAAGTTTATTCAACAATTCACACAGACGATTGCTATCAGTCCATAATCAGACTTATGGATATGGGGATTGAAGATTACATGATAAGGGCGTCTCTTAAAGTTGTTATCGCGCAAAGATTGGTGAGAAAATTGTGCCCTCATTGTAAGAAAAAAGTCACACCAACACCTTCACAAATGGAAGTTTTCAGATCGAACGGATTAAATCCAACTGAAATTTACGAGCCAGGAAATTGCGATGAATGTAGTTCTGGTTACGAGGGAAGAATGGCTGTCATGCAAATACTAAAAATCGACGATGATTTGAGAAGTTTAATCAAAAAAGATATGAACTTGAAATCTTTGAAAAATTACGGTGAAGAAAATAAAATAGACAGTTTGTTCAAAAAAGCTTTGATACAAGTAGCACTTGGCAATACTTCATTTGACGAAGCAATGAGGTTGTACAATGAAGATTGACAGTTTATTAAAAGAAGATAGCATCTTAAAAAAAGAAATAAATCTCAAAGTATCGAAGAAAAAACTGTTTTTGTTTTTGAGACAGTTTTCAATTCTTCTGAACGCTAAGATTCCAATCATCGAAATCGTAAATCTACTTAAAGAACAAAAAGAATTCAAACAACTTAAACCGAGCTTGGACAAAGTTTCCGAGAATTTGAATAATGGAATGAGCGTGTCGGAAAGTTTTGCAAATGACAAAAACTTCGATATGTTTTTTACATCAATGATGAAATTAGGAGAAGAAAGTGGGAAGCTCGACAAAGTAGTCTACGATTTGAGCAAATACTATGAGAGAACTTACGATATCAACAAAAAAGTTCAAAACGCTATGATTTATCCTATAATTCTCACTGTTACGGGAATTGTAATGCTGATATTTATGCTCAAAAACGTCATTCCAACATTCGTGGATTTGTTTGAAAGCTCTGACATGGTGCTGCCACTGTCTACAAGAATTTTAATTTCAGTATCAAATGCAATTAACGAGAACGGATTATTAATACTCATTATTTTACTTTTAATAACAGCAGGAGGTATTATAGCTTATCGAAGAACAAAATTTGGATATTATCTGGATAAATTCAAAACTACAAATCCTATTTTTGGAAAACAAAGACAAATCGTAATCTCATCTGAAATTGCGAGAAGTTTAAGCATAACTCACAAAAACTCCATGACAATTCTTGATGGACTCATCATAATTCAAAAATCCATGAAAAACAAATACTACAAACAAGAACTTTCTGACATATTCAAAGAGATTGAATCAGGAGAATTCACACTAGAAGAAGCTTTTAACAAAAGAAAAATCACTCCGCAAGTGTTCAACTCCATGCTAAAAGTTGCAGAAAACACAGGCGAACTGGGAGATATTTTCGAAAAATTATCAGAATTTTACGACGGAGAAGTAGAATATGCAATCAAATCATTCATCAGCATACTAGAGCCGATGCTTATAATATTCATGGCAATAATCGTTGGATTCATCGTAATATCCATCACAATTCCAATGTTTGATGTTATAAATTCGTTTAACTAAAAAGTTTTGTTAAAATTAAAAAAATAGGGCTGTTGTCACAGTCCTATTTTTGGTTAGTGGATATTTTATTCTACATTGATTATTTTATCGAAAAGACTCGCATCTTCATCGATTTTTGTGTCGTTACCTACAACTACTAAGTGGTTTTCTTTCATTGCTTTTTTGATTATTTCAGAAAATTGCTTCAAGTCATCTACTGTTGTGAGTAGCATATTTTCAAGATAATTTTCATAATCTTCTATTGTTCTTCCAGACAAATACATGTTAATCGAACGACTTCCTTTTGTGAATGTAGTCATTGGTGGGTTGAATTGGTTCACAGTTCCTATGATGAATTGTTTCATTTCTTTTTCATCGAAGTTCATGTTTTCTACGAATTTGTCGATTTGATCGTAGATGTCGATTGTATTTTTCATGTTAGGATCTCTGTAAGAATACACATATAAAATTCCGTTCAAGCTAACACTCATTCCAACTCCATACGCTCCACCTTTTGCTCTGACTTCGTTGTATAAGAATGAAGTGTTCAATATATTTGTCAGAACAGTTATTTTGGAATTGTATTCAAACCCGTATTTTTTCAAATCTGCTGATTTTACTACGTAATTCACATTTGAAGAAGTTTTGTATCCTTCTTTTAATTTGAAAAACTTAGTTGGAGAAGATTTGATGTCGATTTCTTCTGTGTTCATTTTTGAAATCAATGATTGTTGTAATTTATCGAAGAATTTATTAGCAGATTCACGTTCGTTGATTATGCTTACAATCATATTGTTTGAATTTACGATTTTTCCGTAGTAATCTTGTAATTTTTTTAATGTGATTTCCGCTTTTTCATCAAAATCATTTAATATATCGCACAATTTTTCATAATAGCTAAAGCCAGAACATTCATCTTCTAATACGCTTCTTTCAGAGAATGATGCCATGGATCTCATTAGTGCAAATTGGTTACCCGCTTCTAATATTTTTTGCTTGTAATCTTGTTTTAGGTTTTGAAGAATGTTTTTGAATCTATTTTTGTCATCAAATTTTACGTTGAACAAGTATTCTTCCAAGATTTTGATGCACTCATCTTCAGTTTTTTCAATTGTTTTGAAACTAAACACAAAATTGGACTTTAATTCTTCAGAATTTTTGACGTTATTCAAATGAATTGTCGTAAATACTCCGCCTGATTTAAGGTATGTTTGAGTGTAGAGTTTTTTGTAGTCGTAATTTGTAGTGTCGCTTAGTCCGATATAATCGGATAAAAGTGACAAATAGAAGTAATCTTTTTGCGAGAACTTCGACAAATCAAACATAAATGATGCGTAGTGAATGTTTGATGTGAATAGATTTGGATTTAAGAATGTGTAGTTGTCGATTTTCTTTTCGATTCTTTCCACATCTTCAAGCTTGGCATCGATGTCTGAAAGTTCCAACGTAGGGATGGTATCTTTTTGTTCTTTTGAGTCTTCTTCTGATTGGAATTTTTCCAAATTCTTGTTCAAATCTATCAATTCGTTTAACTCTTCATCGGACAAACTATTTTTGTATTGTTTTAGTTTTTCCTTAACTTCGTTGTCTTTTTTCAAATTAAGACCAGGAGTTGCCTTCAACGATAAAATCAATTTGAAGTTGTTGTTTAACAATTTTTCTTCGATGAATTTTTCGTAGTAATCTGTATCGATCAATTTTCTACATTCTAATAGAGTTTCTGAGAATTGCAATTGGTCGTAGTAGCTATCTGAGTACATGAAACTTAGAGCTGATTTTAAGAAATATATAACTCCTTTTGTGTGGAAACTTCCAGCTTCTTTCAAATCATATTCCAATTTATTAAGAGTAGAAGTCAGTTCATCCTTGTCAATTCCGTTTTTTACTATATTTTCTAATTCATTTTTGACTAATTGTTCGAACTTTTCTGTATTTTTTGCGTCTGAATTTTCAGCGATAACACCCATTGTAAGTTCTTGACCGTAAGATGATACACTCTCTACGGATTCACAGATGTTTTCTTGCAATAATTTTTCCTTGATTAATGCAGATTCATTGGAGAACAATACATCGTTTAAAATGCTTGAAACGAAAACGTCCTTTACATTTGTAATGTGACCGACATTTGCAGCGTAAACCAATACATCTTTTCCGTCAGGCTTTTCGTCTTTTGATATATTGTATTCGACTTGGACTTTTTTAGCTTCGTCAAATGGTTTTTGGTAAGGAATTTCTGAGTCGATTTTTTTGTAATCATATTCATCCAAATATTCTGACAAATGGTCTAATTCTTCTTCAATATTTCCATTTCCGTAGAAATAAATAAAAGAATTTGATGGATGGTAGTATTTGTCGTGGAATTCCAAGAATTTTTCGTATGTTAAATCTGGAATGTTGTAAGGATTACCGCCAGATGAATGAGCGTAAGTTGTGTCAGGGTACAAATATTTAAACAATTCATCGAAAATAATTGTGTAAATTGAACTGTAAGAACCTTTCATTTCGTTGTAGACAACTCCGTTGTATTTGATATCATCTTCCTTGTTTTTGATTTCGTAGTGCCATCCTTCTTGGTAGAAAATATTCTTCTTTTCATAGACAATTGGATTGAACACTGCATCCAAATAAACGTCCACGAGATTTTTGAAATCCTTGGCGTTACGACTTGCTACAGGATAGCAAGTTTTATCGGGATAAGTTATAGCGTTCAAAAATGTTTGTAGTGAAGACTTTACCAAGTCCATAAATGGTTCACGAGTTGTGTATTTTTTTGATCCATTAAGAACTGAATGCTCCATAATGTGAGCGACACCTGTACTATCTTGTGGAATTGTCTTAAATGCAATTGAAAAAACTTTGTTTTCGTCGTCGTTAGCTAGTTTCAAAACTTTCGCTTTCGTTTTTTCGTGTTCGAAAAGAAAAGCCGTCGAATTGATGTCGGACAATTCTCTTGTATCTATTAATTTAAAATTTTTATAGTCTTGCATAAAAATCTCCTTTTTCTTTTTAATATATTATATCAAATTGCGAAAACTTAACAAAATTGAAAATTATTAAAAGTTTGTTTATTTGGGTATAAATAATCGTTAGATAGAATCACAATTATCAGTTTTTAAAGCTGTATATGATATAATAAATAACAAATAAGAGGTGAGTATATGAAATTAGTATCATGGAATGTTAACGGATTTAGAGCCGTTATGAAAAAAGGATTTAAGGAAGCATTTGATAGTTTGAATGCTGATATTTTTTGTTTACAAGAAATTAAGATGAAAGAAAACCAAATGACTGACGAGATGAACTTCGAAGGTTATCACAGATATTCCTACTCAGCTAATAAAGCTGGTTATTCGGGAACTTTAGTGTATACAAAAGTAGAGCCAATTGGAATAAGTTTTGGGATTGGAATAGATGAGCACGACATGGAAGGGCGTGTGATTACTTGCGAGTACGAAGATTTTTTCTTGGTGAATGTGTACACTCCGAACTCAAAACAAAAATTAGAGAGATTGGATTATAGAATGGTGTGGGAAGATGAATTTCACAATTATTTGAATATTTTAAGAGATAGAAAACCTGTAATAGTATGTGGGGATTTAAATGTTGCACACAATGAAATTGATTTGAAAAACCCACAATCCAACAGACGTTCTGCAGGCTTTACTGATGAAGAAAGAAATAAAATGTCACTTTTATTAAATGATGGATACATCGACACTTTCAGATATTTTTATCCTGATAAAAAGGATGAATATTCTTATTGGTCATATTTTGCAAAAGCGAGAGAAAGAAATGCCGGCTGGAGAATTGATTATTTTATAGTTAGCGATGATTTGAAGGACAATCTTGTGGATGCGAAAATTCATCAAAGCATAATGGGTTCAGATCACTGCCCAGTTGAATTGGAAATTAATTTTTAAGGAGAGATTATGAGTAGAAACAGAATATGGATAAGTGGTGCAGATGGAAAAATCGGAAAAGTTTTACAAAAATATTTGGATCCATTTGAAGATGAGGTATTAGCAACTGACAAATATATCGTAGACATTGTAAATTCCGATGAAACTTCTATATTTGCAAGAAGAAATAGACCGAATGTAATCATCAATTGTTCTGCACTTACAGATCCTGTCTTGTGCCAAGAAAACCCAGACGAAGCGTTCAGAGTAAATGCACTTGGAGCTAGAAATATGGCAGTTGCAGCGAATACTGTGGATGCAAAAATCATTCACATGTCTGCAGATGATGTGTTCAGTGGACAATCCAGAAGTGCATACAGAGAATACGACACGCCTCATCCTACGACTATGTATGGTAAAAGTAAATTGATGGGTGAAAATTTCGTAAGGGAATTTAGCGTAAAACATTTTATTTTGAGAACTAGTTGGTTGTTTTCTCCTGTAAATCACAGGGTGGAAGATATTATAAAAGAAGCGCTAGAAACAGGAAAAGTAATGGTTCCTAAAGCGCAATATTCTTCCCCAACAAGTGCGTATCAATTAGCAGAATTTATCGTAAAATTGATGGATACTTACGATTACGGAATATATCATGCATCATGCGAAGGTGTTGCTAGTAGAAAAGAATTTGCAGAAGAAATCTTGAAAATAAAAGGAATTTCTGCAGAAGTTATCGAAGATGAGAATTTGAGAATTGAAGGTCACAGACCTGATTTTACAGCTTTGGAAAATTTCTTATTGAACACATCACAAATCTACAAATTCACAGATTGGCAAACTTCTCTTAAAAAATACATTGAAAAAAATAATTTGTAATTAAAAATTAGAAAAGGAAAGATGTTTATGAAACAAAAGAAAAAAATGGGACTTACAACTCAAATATTTATTGGATTATTTTTGGGATTGTTAGTCGGAATAGTTTTTAATCTATTTGTTCCTTCATCGTATATAAAAGACACTATTTTGGTAAATGGTGTATTTGACGTACTGGGACAAGGGTTTATTAGATTGATGCAAATGCTCGTGGTTCCTTTGGTATTCTACTCATTAGTAACTGGCGCTATGAGTATGGGAGATACTAAAAAATTAGGGAAAATCGGAGTTAAAACACTCGTGTTTTATTTGTTCACTACGGCTTTGGCGATAACTTTGGCGCTATTATTGGCATCATTTATAAAGCCTGGAGTTGGAATTGATTTAAGCAAAGTGAGCCAAGCGGCACAAGCAGACCCTGCAAAAGCAGTTTCAATAAAAGATACCGTGTTGAATTTAATTCCTACAAATCCAATTCAAGCTATGGCAGAAGGAAATATGTTGCAAATAATTTTCTTTGCACTCTTAGTTGGAATTATTTTGGCGAATTTGGGAGAAAAAGCACACAACGTTGCAAATATCTGCGAAGAATTCAACGATATAATGATGGACATGACTATGATTGTAATGAAGTTCGCACCAATTGGTGTATTTGCACTTATCACAAAGACATTCGCAACTTTGGGATTATCAGCTATATTGTCAATGCTAAAATACATGCTCACAGTAGTTTTAGGATTGGGACTTCAACTTTTATTAGTGTATATGGTTTTATTGACGATTTTTGCAAAAGTAAATCCATTCAAATTCTTGAAGAAATTCTTCCCGGTTTTGGGATTTGCATTCTCCACATCATCTTCAAATGCAACAGTGCCAATGAACATAAACAAATTGGAAGAGCTTGGAGTTAGTAGAAAAATTTCTTCATTCACAATTCCACTTGGAGCAACAATCAACATGGACGGAACTGCAATCATGCAGGGAGTGGCGGTAGTATTTGCAGCGAACGCTTACGGAATGCAATTAACTCCACAAGATTTCTTGACAGTAATTGCTGCAGCGACACTTGCATCAGTAGGTACTGCAGGAATTCCTTCAGTTGGGTTGATAACTTTATCCATGGTATTCAATTCAATTGGACTTCCAATATCTGCGATTGCAATGATAATGGGAATAGACAGGATTTTGGATATGATTAGAACAGCGATAAATATCACAGGAGATGCAGTGTGTACAGTTATCGTTGCAAAAGGTGCTGGCGAAGAATATTTCGACAAAGAAAAATTTAATTCGTAAAAATTTATAAATGATAAACACTTATAGAATATTTCAATAAGTGTTTATTTTTTTATTTGATATAATGATATGTAAGGAGGGATTATTTTGAAATTAGAAAATAAACATATCAAAAAAATTGTCGTTATTCTCATTGTGGTTCTTGCATTTGTTTTTATCAAACCACTCAGAGAAGGCGTGACTAATATGTCCAAAGCTTTCAAAGACCTTGAAAGTGTAAAAGCCTACATCAGATCGTTCGGGAAAACTGCGGTTGTAATTTCATTTTTGATGATGATTCTTCAATCAGTTGCGGCTCCAATCCCAGCTTTCTTGATTACATTTTCAAATGCAGCTATTTGGGGATGGGTTAAGGGAAGTATATTGTCTTGGACATCTGCAATGGCAGGGGCAGCGCTTTGTTTTGGAATTGCAAGATTTTTGGGAAGAGATATCGCAGAAAAATTTGCCACAAAAGGAGCTTTGAAAGAAGTAGAAGGATTCTTCGACAGATATGGTAAAAATGCTATTTTAGTTGCAAGATTATTGCCATTCGTTCCATTTGATCCGATAAGTTATGCAGCGGGATTGACTCCAATGGGTTTCTGGGAATTCTTCATTGCTACAGGAATAGGACAACTTCCAGCTACATTGATTTATTCTTATGCAGCAAGCAAATCCACAAATCCATCTACATGGGTAAAAGGACTTATTATTTTATTCGGAGTGTTTGCGCTTGGAATGTTGATGAAGAGAATTTATAACGATAAACAAGCAAAGAAAAATATATAAAAAAGAACGCCTGAAACTTTCCTATAAATAAGCAAGCCCTTATGCAAATTTTTACATAAGGGCTTGTTATTTTTTTCTATAATTTAAAATTTTGATGTTAAATTTCTTTTATTTGTTCGACTAATTTGTCGAATTGCATTGCATGAGATGCTTTTACTAAAACTAATGTATTGTCTACGATTAATTCTTGCAATTTTTCTAGCAATTCTTCTTTTGTTTCAAAGTAGAATACTTTGTCTTCTGCAAAGTTTGTCCTTGCCCCTTTGATTATGTTTTCTGCTAATGGTCCAGTTGCCAATACGTAGTCAATTTTTTCTGGGTTGATTGATTTGCCGATGTTTTTGTGAAGGTTGATTTCGTTATCTCCAAGTTCTAACATATCTCCTAACACGGCGATTTTTCTACTATATCCGTGCAATCCGTAAGCAGTTTCAAGGCAGCTTGTAAGTGATTGTGGATTTGATTTGTAGCTGTCGTTTAGGATGTGGAATTTGTCTAGTAGAATAAGTTCGTTTCTCATTCCCGTCAATTCGATATTTTTTAATCCTTTGGCGATATCTGTGTAATCCAATCCCATAAGTTCTGCTACGATTATTGACATTGTAGCGTTGTACATTTGATGATGACCCAACAATTCTATGTTGAACACATGATCGTTGATTGAAAATGTCGATCCTGTTTCGTCGGCTTTGATCATTTCCATTCTGTATTCGCTGCCTGGTTTTATTCCGAAAGTGATTGTTTTTTCAGGTAATTTGTATTCTTGTTTTACTTCTCTAAGAACAGGATCATCATTGTTTAAAATGAAAATTCCATCTTCTTTCAATCCTTCAAGGATTTCAAACTTCGCTCTGGCGATGTTTTCTTTTGTTTTTAAATTTAGTAGGTGACTGTCACCGATGTTTGTAATCATCGCGATGTCAGGATGAGCGATGTTTGTCAATTGTCTGATTTCACCAAAATTTTCTGTTCCCATTTCAAGAACTGCAACTTCAGTGTCATCGTCAATGTCAAATATCGTTTTGGACAATCCGATTTCGTTGTTGTAATTTTTTTGTGTTTTAACGACTTTGTATTTTTCTTTTAATAGTGAACTCATGATGTCTTTTGTAGTTGTTTTTCCGTTGGAACCAGTTATAGCGATTACTTTACAGTTTAAACTGTTGATGTATCCTCTAGCCAAATCCATCATAAATTCTTTTGTATCATCTACTTCAATTACGGGATAATCGTTGATATTTCTGTAATCTCTGTTAACTACACAGCAAGATGCGCCTTTTTCAAAAGCCATCTCTATGTAATTTTGTCCATCGAAATTATCTCCTCTAAGAGCGATGAACATGTTGTCTTTTTCGATTGTTCTTGTATCTGTGGAGATACCTTTTACCATTATATCGTGGTATTTTTCGTTTATTATCGTGTTAGTTAGTTCTGTTATTGTTTTTAAATTTCTTGTTAACATTATTACCTCTCTAACTTATATGCTTTATTTTTTTCGTATTCTTCAATTGCCAAATCAATTAAGTTGTCGAATACTTCTGAAACACTCATATCGTTAGTGCATTTCCATAAAACTGGAAACATTGAATGTGGTGTAAGACCAGGAACTGTGTTGATTTCATTTACCCAAAGTTCGTTATCTCTAACAAACATATCAACTCTTGAAAATCCTGACAAACTCATTATCTTATACACTTTTTCAGCCAAACGTCTTGCTTTTAATTCCAATTGTTCATCCATTGGAAATGGTGTAAGCATTTCTGTCTTTGCGTCGTTGTATTTTGCATCGTAATCGAAAAATTCTACATCGTGTATTTGATATACACCCGGACGAGATGCGACAGGATTGTCGTTACCCATAACTGCGATTTGAAGTTCAGGGCCGATAATTTCTTCTTCGACTAAAATTCTTCTGTCATACAAAAAAGCATTTTGGATTGCTTTTTCTAATTCTTCTTCATTTTCTGCTCTCATAACTCCGACTGATGAACCAGCATTGCAAGGTTTTACGTACACTGCAGAAGAAGTCTTTTCGAAGATTTCTTTCACATCGTAGTCTTCGTTTTTGCAAAGTACGACGTATTTTGCTTGAGGAATTTTATTTAATTCAAAGATATCGTTAGTGTATCCCTTGTCCATGCATAATGCAGAACCCAATACGTTACAGCCTACAAATGGCAAATCCAATACTTTTATGAAGCCTTGGATTGTTCCGTCTTCGCCGTAACTACCGTGAATTGCAGGAAATATTACAGTGTTTTCTGGATTAATTTTTTTAAGGCATTCACTCACTGATTCTATTACTGAAAGGTCAGTATCAAGCACTAATTCGTCGTCAGATTTGATTTCTTCGGTTATGTTTTCTTTCATAATGAATTTTTTATCGCGGCGAACGAATATTGCGCTGACATTGTACTTTTCTTTTGATAAGTTATTTATTAATGTTCTAGCACTTGTAATGCTTACTTCGTGTTCAGTGCTAGGACCGCCATATAATACATATATATTTTTTTGCATAATTTTTATCCTTTCTTGTGACTCATTAATATATTACTATAACTAAATCATTATATCAATAAAATAGAAAAATGTATCCTTTTTGTTGATTTTAAGAAAAAACAATACAAATTTAATAGGACTATTTCACAAATGTGGTAAAATATAGTTGAGCTAAGAATAGGAGGATTTTATGGAAAAGGAAGAATTTTTGTTGCAATTTGAAAAAAACTTATTTAATATGTTCGGAAAAGATTTGAAAACTTCAACTCACAAAGAAAAATATATAGCTTTTTCTAAAATAATAATGAACGAATTAGCAGATGATTGGAAAAAAACTTCAGAAAAACACAAAAATTCTAGAAATGCTTACTATTTTAGTGCAGAGTTTTTGATAGGAAGATCTTTGGGAAATAATTTGTTGAATTTGGGATTGGATGAAAAATATTCACAGATTTTAAAAGAATTGGATATAGATATTAATGATTTGGAAATTCAAGAAGAAGATGCGGCTTTGGGTAACGGAGGTTTAGGAAGACTTGCAGCGTGTTTCATGGAAAGTGCGGCGAGCTTGGATTATCCGTTGACAGGTTATGGGGTGAGGTATCGTCAAGGACTGTTCAAACAATATTTTCATAACGGTTTTCAAATGGAAGTCGGTGATAATTGGACTTTGGACAAAGACCCTTGGTCAAGACGTGTGGAGTCAGAATCGAAAATAATTAGATACAAAAACCAAGTCGTAAAAGCTGTTCCTTACGATATGCCTGTGGTTGGTTACAAAAACCACGTTGTAAATACTTTGAGATTGTGGCAAGCTGAATGTGACGATGGATTTGAATTCCAAAAATTTAACAATTTTCAATACGATGATTCTGTAAAAGAAAAAAACAGAGCCGAAGATATCACGAGGGTTTTGTATCCTAATGATATCCAAAGACCGGGAAAAGTTTTAAGACTTAAACAACAATACTTTTTCTGTAGCGCATCAATTCAAGATATAATTGAAAAATACGAGAAAAACTTCCCGGATGATTACAAATTTGAAGAATTTGCAAAATACAACACAATTCAATTAAACGACACACATCCGGTTATGGCTATTCCTGAAATGATGAGAGTATTGATGGATGATAAGAAACTTTCTTGGAAAGAGGCTTGGAATGTTACAAGCAGCGTATTTAATTATACAAATCACACTATTTTACAAGAGGCTATGGAAAAATGGAGCGAGGATGTAGTAGAAGAAGTGAGTCCTAGAATTATGGATATTATTTCTGAAATCGACAGGAGATTTGTGAGTGATTTGGTTGGATTGTATTATTCTGTAGATAGGATTGACAATCTTAGAATTGTGAAGGATAATTGCGTGAATATGGCTCATTTGGCGATATTAACTGCTGTGAAGATTAACGGTGTTGCGAAAATTCACACGGAAATTTTGAAGAATGAAACACTAAAACCATGGCACGATTTGTATCCGGATAAATTTGTAAACAAAACAAATGGAATTACTCCGAGACGTTGGCTATTTTATTCAAACCAAGAGCTTACACAATTTATCACAGAACTTTTGGGAGAGGATTGGAAGAATGACCTTTCAAAACTAAAAGAGCTTGAAAAATTCCAAGACGATGACAAAGTTTTGGCTAGATTAAGAGAGATTAAACTCAACAACAAAATCAGACTAAAAAAATACATCAAAGAAAATGAAAATATAGATGTCGATGAGAATTCTATTTTCGATATACAAGTCAAAAGACTTCACGAATACAAAAGACAACTGTTGAATGCTTTTCACATTTTGAATTTGTATTATAAAATCAAAAATAACGAGATTACAGATATTCCAAAACAAACTTATATATTTGGAGCGAAGGCTGCTCCTGGTTATTTCAGAGCAAAGGCTATTATCAAATTCATAAATGAGGTCAAAAATCTTGTGAATAATGATGAACAGGTTAACAAATATATTAAAGTAGTGTTCTTGGAGAATTTCAACGTATCAATCGGAGAATTGGTGTATCCTGCAGCAGATGTTAGTGAACAGATTTCAACTGCGGGAAAAGAAGCCTCAGGAACTGGAAACATGAAATTTATGTTAAACGGGGCTTTGACTTTGGGAACTTATGACGGTGCTAACATTGAGATTTTCAATCATGCTGGTGAGGATAACAACTTCCCATTTGGAGCAACTGTAGATGTGTTAAATTCGATTAAAGACACATACAATCCTGTGGAGTATTATTATAAGGATGAAAATATAAAACGCGTTGTGGATACTTTGCTAAGCGATTTGATTAATGACAGCGGCTCATTTATGTTCTTGGATATTTACAATTCGCTTGTAAACAGAGATTCTTCATTTAAATTGGACGAATATTTTGTGATAAAAGATTTTAACGATTACGAACGAATTCACGAAAAGATTTTACAAACTTATACTGATGAAAGAAAATGGGCGAAAATGAGTTTGATGAACATCGCTAATTTCGGGGAATTTTCATCGGATAGAACGATAAAAGAATATGCAGAAGAGATTTGGAGGATAAAACCAAATGAAAAAATTTAAAAAGAGTGATATTAACTCAAAGATATTTAATAAAGGAAATAAAGTTTTGTTTTTTCAAGCTGATGGGATTTGTCCATGTGTTCCAGCAAGAAGTGATTTGGAAGATATAGAAAAATCCTTTCAAGACGAAATAGAATTTTACGAATATTCAGCTAAAAATGTTAGACAAATCAACGAGGATGAAATAATCAAACATTTTGAAGCTTTGCCATTTCCAACGACATTGTTCATAAAAGATGGCAACATTATTTACAGATTAGTTGGAGATAATTCAAAATCAACTTACAGAAATTACGCAACCAAATTATTAGAAGAAAAATAGGAGATAATATTGGCTAATTTATTATTTGAGGAAAGGATCAACGAAATACTAGATAATCTTAGGCTTGAAAATGAGCTTGAAAGCACGAAAATTACTTTTTGTACTTTTGACGAACATCATTTTGAAAAACATCAAACTACAGATATCAACGATATCGAATTGAGAGATGATAGAATAAACTGGATATACATTACTGGATTATCAGATACAGATAATTTCATAAAAATGAAAGAAAAATTCAAGATTCATCCTCTTATAATAGAAGATATGTTAGATGTGGATCAAAGAACTAAGATTGAAGCGTACGACGATTATTTGTTCGTGGTTAGTGATACTGTTGATTACGATATGTTCAACAGCGTTAAGGAACTTTCATTTAATCAGATTTCTTTCGTATTAAAGGAAAATTTATTGGTTACAGTAGAGCAAAACAAATCCACATCATTTGACAGGGTAATGGATAAATTGGAAAAAATTCCCGTATTCAGACCTAAAACTACTGATGGTTTGTTGCTTTTGTTGATGGATGCATTCATAGATAATTACTACCAAATTTTCGATATTTTGGGAGAATACATAGATGATTTGGAAGACGTTATGATGACTAATCATGATGACGATATTCTCAGAGAACTTTACACAATGAAGAAAAACCTGATATTTTTGAGAAAAACATTGTGGCCGTTGCGTTATGTTATTAATGAGATTTCAAAGTTTAGGGTAAATCTAGTAAGTCACAACACATCGATTTATATGAGGGATTTGTACGATCATATCATTCAAATGCTCGAATTCATCGAAGTGTATCGCGACATGATTAACTCTATGATAGATGCATTCGACACTAATATTTCGAACAGAACTAACGAAGTTATGATGGTGTTGACTGTGTGGTCGACGATATTTTTGCCGTTGACATTCTTAACTGGTGTTTACGGAATGAACTTCAAATATATGCCAGAACTTCAAGGCAAATACGGCTATATTTTGTTCTGGATTACTGCGATTGTGATTACAAGCACTATGATTTATTATTTTAAAAAGAAGAAATGGATGTAATATAAAGGAGATTTTATGGAAAACAGTACTTTTTTGGCATCTGATTATGAGAAAAGTCAAATCGATGCTATTAAAAAATTACTGCGTGTGTATTTTAGTGGAGATATTGAATTTAGCAAAAACTTTTCAAGTTTGAAACCTAATATAGACAACGAAAACCTGAAAAATATTTTGGATAAGCTTGATGACGAATTAAACAGGGATGATTTGATAAGATATGTCAATGATATCAATATAATGGCTTACAATGAAGAAAATAAGCTTTGTTTTATGTACGATGCTAATAGGAAATTTACCCAAGAGAGAAAAACTGCACTTGAAAATTATCCCCAAAACAAAAACTACGGTTTCTGCTTGGATAAATGGATTAACAAATGTGATTGTATCAATCACGATACATCTTCTGATTTGCAAAATGCAATTTACAGCACGATGCTTGATATTTGTGCTGAAGAAATGGGTATACTTGTTGTCAGGATTAGTGAAGATGATTATGACTGGACCGATGAACATGCAATGGAAAAATTAAATGAAGTTGTAAGTAATATTAGGAAAGGGGATTTTTGTTAATGAAAGTTATATTAGCGGTGGACAGAAACTTTGCGATTGGAAAAGATGGAGACATGCTTTTTTCAATTCCTGAAGATATGCAAAGATTTAAAGAATTAACAACTGGAAATATCGTTATAATGGGAAGAAAAACATTGGAATCTTTACCGGAATCTAAGCCATTACCTAACAGAACCAACATCATAGTTACAAGCAAAGACTTAGATGGTTTGCTTTGTGTGAAAAACGAGGAAGAATTGCTAAACACTCTCAAAGAAATTAACCCAGATCATAAAATGACAGAGTATTTAATAGGTGGAGCAAACACGATTGAATCGTTGATTCACTTGGTAGATGAATTTGTAATAACTTATGTGGATGAGGAATTTGAATACGATGCTAAAATCAGAAATCTATTTGAAGATGATGAATTTTATGTAGCAGAAGAATCGGATATCAAAACTTATGGAAATCTAAATTACAGGTATATGGTGTTTAAGAGAAAATAGAAAATAATTAAAAATGAGAGTATCACACATCATGCACGAATATCTAGACTACAAAAATTGTTGATTTCTGAATCTCAAAATCCTAAAATCATAAGCACGCTTCGCTTACGCAAATACGATTTTAGACGGATTTTTTCGATTTGAAATCAAAGCAATTTTTTTCGTATGATATTCTTTGCATGAAGGTGTGTTACGCTAGTGAATTCTGGGAATAATTAACCCAGTTTTTTATTGTCCAAATATTAAGATTTGGCAAAGTTATAATTGAGTATAATTTATTGTGATATAATACGGTTACGGAGGTGAGTAAATGCGTTGTCCTAATTGCAATGAAAAAGTATTAGATACGGTAAATTTCTGCCATAATTGCGGGTTTAATTTGAAAGAATACCGTGAGAATTTGAATGAACAACAAGGCGAATCTGAAAATACAAAAATTGATGATAACCATTCATCTGTTGACAAAGGCTTTTCGTATTCAGATGATGTCAAAAATATTTTTAATATAAAAAATCGTGAGAAATCTTCTGAAGAACAAAAAGCAGATGAGATTGTGAACGGTAATAAAGCCAACAGCAGACCTAAAAGAATCGAGGATATTTTTCAAGTAATCAACAAAAGCAAATCTCAGTATGGAAAGTTTAATCCGGACAAGGAAGTTGAAAAAAAAATAAATCATGAAGAGGTCCAAGAACCTGAGGAAAATTACGAAAATACTATTTTTATTACCAAAGGTTACGAGGATAATCAAGAAAAAATCAAACGCGATGAATCCATCAGATTTACATCTGCCAATGAGTTTACAATTCATAAAATCGAAGATGAAGAAGACGATGATATGGACGAATTTATGGATAATTTTGAGCTAAAAAGCAAACAGTTATTCGATAAGGTTAATTTGTTTTTCGTCAAAATTTTGAAAAAAATGATGGGTGGAGCACAACCTTACAGGTTTTCGATGAGAGTAGCTTGTGTTGTATTATCAGCATTGCCGCTTTTATTCTTTTACATGAATTCTACAAATCACTGGACATTTACTCAAAAATCAAAAGCAATTGTGGTTATGGTTTCGGTGTTGGTTTTGGATGTATTTCAAAAACTTTTATCTTATAATCTGGGACTTAGATTATCCAACGCCAAGTTGTACCAACCAATCGACAAAGATTTGAGAAATAATATTGCAGTTGTACTTACGGTGATAGAGTCTTTGATTTTTAGTTTGTTTGGAATACTAACAGCAGGAGGTCTTGTAGGTTTCAGTTCATCTGTGTTCACATTTACATTTTTGGGAGCACACGCTTTTATATATTTATTTTCGTTAATAGTGTTAATACTTTTAGCGACGATTATTTTGATAGATAGATTTGACCACAAAAATTTGTGGAAAATTTACGGACTTAATGCAGCTGGAATTGTAATCACAAGACTGATTATGTTTATGATTGTGATGACACTTCTTCAAAAAATATTCTTCGGATTGGCTCCGGGATTAATGTAGGTGATTAGATGATTTACACAGTTACACTGAATCCGGCATTGGAATTTGTCAGTGAAGTTAATGATTTTGAAATGGATAAGAACAACATATCTGAGTTTGATTTGATGCTTCCTTCTGGAAAAGGGATAAATGTTTCAAGAGTTTTGAAACAACTAGGACTTCCAACTGTTGCCTCAGGTTTTGCTGGTGGATTTACAGGAGATTTTATTGAAGATTGGATTACAAGAGAAGATATTAAATCGGAATTTATCAGAATTGACGACAATACCAGAATCAATATCAAAATCACTGGCTCATCAAAATCTGTGATTGAATCAAAAGGACCTAGCATTTCACATCAAGAACTTCAAGAGTTGCTGTATTATTTGTCGAGAGTCAAAGAAGGTGACACTGTATTTTTGTCGACAGCTTTTCCTAAAAACATCACAGAGTCAGTAATAGACAGAATGATTGGTATTTGCAAAGCTAATAAAGCAGAATTTGTGTTGGATATTGACGAACATTATTTGGAGAGATTTATAGATGAAGGAGCTTTGCTGGAAAATGTAAGCGTAAAATGCTTAGAGCATTTATTTAAAACGAAAATAGATTCGGAATCAGAACTTTTACGTTGGAAAGAGAAAATATTCGATTTTAATTCTAGATTTGTGATAGTTCCATTTGTAGATAACAAAGTGTATTTGTTCGCAGAAAATTCAGTGCACGCTTTTGAAATAGATAACATGATTGAGCAAAAACGTGATTTCGTTATAGATTCCATGATAGCAGGCTTCATTGCTACATTTATAAGAACATCAAATTTTGAACAGTCATTTAAGATGGCTAATGCTTGCGCAGTGGCATCGTTGAAGACTAAGGATTTGCCTAAAAAATTCCAAATAGATGAATACTTAGATAACGTTGAAATAATTAAAATAGATTAAAATAAAAAAACAAGGTGTTGAATTTAATTCATACCTTGTTTTTTTATGTTGTAATAAATTAAGAAATGGAGATTTAATTGAAAAATGAAAAAGTTTTCAATATTTAAATATATTCTACCATTTTAATATAATAAGCGCAAGTTTTTTGTTACATTTTTTAAAAATTAATAAAATTGTAAATAGGCTCATGATTATCATTACTTTATCATAATAAAAGAGATAAGTCAAGTGATTTTTATGCAAAATTCATTTTTTTATTTTTGCTTTCTTAAATTTCAAAATGAATAAAAATAATTATAATTTATTTTCATAAATAGCAATAAATATCTAAATAGCAACAGGAAAACAAAATCACTAATTTTGTTTTTGTCATGAAAAAAGTGTAAAATAATACGTAAACAGATAGAAAAACTATATTTTATACTGAAATTTTAAATTATAAAATAAATAATAATTGACAAACGCATTTTATCTCACTATAATAAGATAAAGTATTTTTTATTAATCATACATAAATAATACGTAAAATAAACTGAAAGGAGATTAAAATGTCTGCTAATAAGAAAATATTGGAAGTTAATAATATGCATACAGCTTTTAGGATAAAAGACGATTATTATGATGCAGTAGATGGTGTTTCATTTGAATTGTATGAAAATGAAGTATTAGCGATGGTTGGAGAATCCGGCTGTGGTAAATCTACTTTAGCTACAACTATTATGGGCTTACATAATATGAATTACACTCAAATTAGCGGTGAGGTTATATATAACGGTGAAAATATTTTAAATTACACAGAAGCTCAATTCAATGAGTTGAGAGGTGGAGAGATTGGAATGATATTCCAAGATCCATTGGCATCTCTTAACCCTTTAATGAGAATTGGCGAACAAATAGAAGAAGCTTTGTTATATCACACTGATTTGGATAAAAAACAAAGAGAGAAAAAAGCTGTTGACCTTCTAAAAAAAGTAGGGATTGAAAATGCTGAAGTTATAGCAAGACAATTTCCTCATCAATTATCTGGAGGTATGAGACAAAGAGTAATCATAGCGATTGCTTTGAGTTGTAAGCCTCGTGTTTTGATAGCTGATGAGCCTACTACTGCACTTGATGTTACAATTCAAGCACAAATCCTAGATTTGCTTAAAGAACTACAAAACCAAATGAACTCAGGAATTATATTGATAACCCATGATTTAGGAGTTGTAGCACAGACCGCTGATAGAGTTTGCGTAATGTATGCAGGTCAAATCGTTGAGATTGCCACTGTGGATGAATTGTTCAACAATCCACTTCATCCATACACAAGAAGTTTATTAAATTCCATTCCACAAGCAGATACTCAATCTGATCAGTTGCATGTAATAGAAGGTATGGTTCCTTCATTAAAAGATTTGTCAAGAAAAGGATGCAGATTTGCTCCTCGTATTGCGTGGATAGATGAATCGGAACACGAAGAAAACCCAGTTCTACATGATGTTGGTAACGGACATTTGGTACGTTGTACTTGTTGGAAAAATTTCCATTTTAAAGACGAATAGGAGGAAGATATGGGATTTTTAGAAGTTAAAAATTTGAAAGTTCATTATCCAATTCGTGGAGGATTTTTTAATACAATTCAAGACTATATCAAAGCCGTTGACGGTGTGAATATGGATATTGAACAAGGAAAAACTTATGGATTGATAGGAGAGTCAGGATCGGGTAAATCCACTATTGGAAAAGCGATAGTAGGACTTGAAAAAATTACAGACGGACATATTTTGTACGAAGGAAAAGATGTTACAAGTAGATCTTACAGAAAAAAGATAAACTACAACCAAGACGTTCAAATGATTTTTCAAGACTCAATGAGTTCTCTTGATCCTAAGAAAAGAATTTTGGATATAATTGCTGAACCTATCAGAAATTTTGAAAAACTTACACCAAAAGAAGAAAAAGAAAAGGTGTTTAAATTATTGGATATAGTTGGACTTAATGAAAGTGCAATTTACAAATACCCATTTGAGTTCTCAGGTGGACAAAGACAAAGAATTGGCGTTGCAAGAGCTGTAGCATGTAATCCAAGATTAATCGTTGCAGATGAGCCTGTAAGTGCTCTTGACTTATCAGTTCAAGCACAAGTATTAAACTACATGAAATTAATTCAACAAGAGTTTAATCTAAGCTACATTTTCATTTCACACGATTTGGGAGTTGTAAGACACATGTGTGATTACATTTACATCATGCACAATGGTAAATTTGTAGAAACAGGAAATCGTGATGAGTTATATTCTGATCCACAACACATTTACACGAAACGACTTATCGCAGCGATTCCTCAAATTGAACCAAATAGAAGAAAAGAGCTTAGAGAAACTAGACAAGCTATTGAAAAGAAATTTGATGAACAAAAAAATATCTACTACGATGAAAATGGATCTGTGTACGATTTGACTAAATACAAAGATTCTCACTATGTAGCAGCTAGAAAGGGGGAAATATAATATGACTAAAACTATAATCAGAAGATTTTTAATAATGATTCCTCAATTGATAGTGTTAAGTTTATTTATATTCTTCGTAGCACAAAAAATGCCAGGGGATCCTTTTACAGGTAAAATCACTCCAAGCACTGGTAACTCAAAGGTTGAAGAACAACTTAAAATAAAATCTGGATTTTACGATCCATGGTATGTGAAATACAAAAGATGGGTTGGCAATGCTCTTCATGGAGATTTTGGAGATTCTTATACTCAAAAATTACCTGTAAAAGACGTTATAGGTCAAAGAGCTAAGAATACATTCTTCTTATCATTGTTCTCATTGATAATAATGTATGCGATTGCAATTCCTTTGGGAATAAACGCAGGTAGGTATAGCGGGTCGGCATTCGATCAGGGGGTTAACTTGTATAACTTCCTCGCTCTGGCCACACCGGGATTCGTATTTTATTTGATAATGCTACTAATATTTGGATACAAGTTAGGATGGTTTCCTACAAGTGGAATTATAAGTCTTGAAGCATCAGCAAAAGGCGGAATGGCAGCAGTATTAAGTAGATTTTATCACATGCTACTTCCAGCAATATCTTATGCACTACTTACAACTATCGGAACTATCCAATATTTGAGAAATGAAGTTGTAGATGCAAAAAGTCAAGACTACGTAAGAACTGCAAGGGCAAAAGGGGTTCCTATCAAAAAAGTTTACAGCAAACACATTTTCAGAAACTCACTTTTACCAATAGCTGCATTCTTCGGATTCCAAATCACAGGTTTATTAGCTGGTTCTATAATGATTGAAACAATTTTTGGATACCAAGGAATGGGTTCACTATTTGTAGACTGTATCAATCAAAGAGATTATTCGGTTATGACAGCACTTGTAATGATTTATGGTTTCTTAACACTTTGTGGTTCATTATTAAGTGATATTATCATGAGTATAGTTGACCCAAGAATAAGGATAGATTAGGAGGGTTTTTATGAAAGAAGTAAAAGTAACAGAAGAAAAACTTGAAGAATATAAAGACCTTGCCAAAGACAATCCAACTGGATTTAAAGTAATAGTTAATGAATTTAAGAAGGACAAATTAGCCATTGTTTCTTTAGTAGTATTGGCAGTTTTATGGATAGGAATATTCGTTGGAGCAATGCTACTAGACAAAGAACAAGTAATGAAAGTTGACATACTTAATTCATACGTAAGACCAGGAGAAGCGGGACATATACTTGGAACAGACCAAGGTGGTAGAGATTTGTTCGGACAATTGATAATTGGCGCTAGAAATTCTATCGTAATAGGAATCGCCGTAACAATCCTTACATCTGTTATAGGTATAGTTGTAGGTTTGTTTATAGGATACTACGGTGGATGGTTGGATAATATTATAATGAGAATTATAGACTTCATCCAAATTCTTCCAACAATGATGATTATCATAGTTTTCGTAACAATTGTTCCAAAATATTCGATGTTTACATTCGTATTGATATTTACGGTGTTCTATTGGACAGGAATGGCAAGACTTGTCAGATCAAAGGCCCTTGCTGAAAGTAAAAAAGACTATGTAAATGCATCCAAAACAATGGGTACTAGCGATTTGAAGACTATGTTTACAGGAATTTTGCCTAACATTTCTTCAATATTAATTGTAGATATGACATTGAGTTTCGCAGGAAATATTGGTATTGAAACTGGACTTAGCTTTCTAGGTTTCGGGCTTCCACCATCAGATCCATCACTAGGAACGTTGGTATCATTAGCCAGAAAACCAGAAGTTATATCAGATAAGTTATATGTATGGCTACCTGCATCATTATTGATATTAGTAATGATGTTGTGTATAAATTATATCGGTCAAGCATTAAGAAGGGCGTCCGATGCAAAACAAAGGAAAGGATAAGGGGGAAAAATAATGAAAAAGAAATTTAAATCATTATTGGCAATCTTTTTAGTATTAGCATTTGTACTTACAGGATGTGGAAAATCTAATAAAGATAGCGGAAAATCATCAGATTCTGGTTTTAAACAAGAATCTAGCACTGGTAAAAAGGCAAACGAAGAAAATAAAGGTAACATAGTCGGAGAACAAATGGGCGGCGGTGTGATTATTGAAAATGAAGGCGAAGCAATTAAAGGTGGAACTTTTAAAGTAGGTATTCCTACAGATTCACCTTTTAAAGGTATATTCAATATTGCATTACAAGACGATAACTTCGACTGGACAATTATCGGACCTACAATGTACGGTTCAGCAAATGTTGGAGAAAGCATGGAATTGAGAGATTCTGGTGCAGAAAAATTCGAATGGGATGAAAAAGCAAAGACTGCTACAATCAAACTTTCAGATGCATTCAAATGGAATGACGGAAAGCCTGTAACAGCAAAAGACATTATCATCAACTATCTAATCATCGGTCACAAGGATTATCCTGGTGTACGTTATGATGATGATATGATGAACATCGTAGGTATGGAAGATTATCACGCTGGAAAAACACAAGACATCGCAGGTGTTAAAGAAATCGATGAAAAAACAGTTCAAATTTCATTTAAAGAATGGAAACCTGCAATCAAATGGGGTGCTGGTATTTGGCACGAACCAACAAACTACGAACAAGTTAAAGACATAGCTATAAAAGATATTATATCTTCTGACCCAATCAGAAAAAATCCTAAATCAGCAGGACCTTTCTATATTTCTAATGTAGTACCAGGACAATCAGTTGAATTTAGTGCTAACGAACACTTCTGGGGCGGAAAAGCAAAAATCGATAAGGTAGTAATGGAAGTAGTTCCTACTTCGCAAATTTTAGCATCATTAAAATCTGGTAAATACGATTATATCGCAGGTGGAGCACCATCAGATACATTCAAAGAAATATCAGAATTAAAAGGATACAAAGTTGCAAGACAACAAGACATGGCTTACACTTACTTAGGATTCAAACTAGGTAAATGGGACAAAGAAAAAGGCGAAGTTGTTGTAGATCCTAATGCTAAAATGTCAGATGTAAATTTACGTAAAGCAATGGGTTATGCAATTGATAACAACGCAGTTGGTGAAAAATTCTATCTAGGATACAGATCACAAGCTACATCAGTTGTTCTTCCTATATTTAAAGATTACTTTAACACTGAATTAAAAGGATACAATTTTGACCAAGAAAAAGCTAAAAAATTGTTAGATGAAGCTGGATACAAAGATGTTGACAACGATGGAATAAGAGAAGACAAAAACGGTAAACCATTTGTAATTAAATTCGCATCAATGTCAGGTGGAGAAATCGCAGAACCATTGTCAGCATACTATATCCAATGCTGGAAAGAAATTGGATTGAATGTTGAGTTGACAGGCGGAAGATTAGTAGAATTCAACGCATTCTACGACAAACTTAAAAATGATGACCCTGAAGTTGACGTATTCCAAGGAGCTTGGGCTGTAGGTACTAACCCTGACCCATCAGGATTATTCAGTAAGAATGCATCATTTAACTACTACAGATATACTAATCCAGAAATGCAACAAGCATTGGATAAGATAGCTGATGGTAAATCATCTGATGAAGAAAGAGCGCAAGCTTATAAAGACTTTGCAAAAGTTATGGAAGACAATGTACCATTGATTCCAACACTTTACAGAGAATCACTGACTCCAATTAACAAGAGAGTTAAAAAGTTTGATACAAGATATGTTCAAGATCTTAACAAAGATGACTTCAGATGGAATCAACTTGAACTTACAGCTGAACAACCAATTAAAGAATAATAGTTTTTAAATTAAGTGGAGTGTAATTTTACACTCCTCTTTTTTGAGTTTAAATATGTAAAAACACGTAAAATATAACGTTTTCGTTTATTGACTTATTCTATCCAATTCATTAGAATATTAGAGAGGTGTAATAAATGAAGCAGAAAAATATTATTGTTGTAGTTTTGATAACTGTAGTAATATTTGTTGGGGCTTTTGTAGGATTTAATATTTTTAATTCATCAAAGGCAGAAAAGTTAGATAAATTGGCTCATCAATGTATAGTAGATGGCGAATACCAAAAAGCAGTTGATTATTATAGTGAATTATACGATAGAACAAATGATGGGGCTTACATAGACAAAAAACGTGAAGCTGTGGAACTTTTGTCTTCAAAAAATAATTACGATTATGGCGTAAATTATTTGAAAGAAATGAAGTATATCGATGCGGCAAAAAGTTTCTTGAAAGTAAGCAACAAAGACAGTGCTAATTATCAAAAAGCACAACAAAGATTACAAGAAAGCACACAAGCTGTTATAATAGCAAGTGATTCATTTGCAGAAGATGAAAACTTTGATGCAAGTTTGAATATGTTAAACTCATATGCTAGAGTAATGCCACATGAAACTCTTATAATCGACAAAATAAAAGAGGTCGAAAAAGCTAAAGACCAATACAAACAAAAAAAACAAGATGAAGAAAAGCAACGTGCATTGTCTGAGAAAAAAGAAAAAGAGGCACGAGAAAAAGCTGAAAAACTAGCTAGTGAATCGGCAGAAGAATTGAAAAAGAAAAAAGAAGATACAAAACAACCGAACAAAACAGATGAAAGCTATGAAACTGATGATAACAAGAGACTTATCGATTTGTGCATTCGTCTTGTCGGAAAAACTTACTTGGTAACTACAGAAAATGCCAAAATTTACGATCAGCCAAGCAATAAATCAGAAGTAATCTCATCAATTCCTTTGGGAAGTGAAGTTTACATTTATGAAGCAAAACCAGATTCGGGTCAAAGAGTATGGTGTCACGCTATTATAAAAAGTGCAGATTCTCTAAAATCATACGATGCTTGGATATCATCAAACAATTTAGAAATTAACGATTAAGCTCTCAATAATGAGGGCTTTTTTGATAGAAGGGAGTATGTTATGGATTTAAATTTTTTGCATTTCGATTTGGATGCTTTCTTTGCCTCATGTGAAATCTTGGATAATCCTAAATTAAAACATATTCCAATGGTCGTTGGTGGAAGAAGTCAAAGAGGGATTATAACCACAGCGAACTACGAAGCCAGAAAATACGGACTACATTCTGCAATGCCTATATTTCAAGCGAAAAAGATAGTGCCAAATCTTGTAATAGTTCCTCCGGATTTTGAGAAATACAGGAGAAATAGCGACAAAGTTTTCAAAGTATTGTCGGCGTTTTCTACAAAAATTCAAAAGATGAGTATTGATGAAGGATGCATGGATATTTCCCATATTAAAATGGATAGAATGGAACTTGCAAAACTCATTCAAGACAATGTGAGGATTAAAACAGGATTGTCGATATCTATTGGAATTAGTTACAATATGAGCCTTGCAAAGCTTGCATCTGATTGGAATAAGCCTCACGGGATTAAAATCATAACACAAGATGATATTCCAGATATTCTGATGGATTTAAGTGTGGGGAAAATTCAAGGAATTGGCAGAAAATCAGAAGACAAACTAAATAATATTGGAATAAAAAAGGTCTGTGATTTGTATGATTTGTCCAGACAAAATCTTAGGGAATTGTTCGGAAAATTTGGCGAAGTGATTTACGACAGAATACGCGGGATTGACGATAGACAATTGGATTTGTCACGAATTAGAAAATCCATAGGAGTAGAATACACTTTTGAACGCGATTTGAGAAATTACAATGAACTACTGAAAAAAGCAAGTGAGTTTAGCGAAGAATTAAGCGATGATCTTCACAAGAAAAATATAAAAGCAAAGACTATCAGAATTAAAATAAAACTCAGCGATTTTACTGTGATTACAAAATCGATGACTCTTGAGGAATACATTAATGATAAAAGTGATATTTACAGGATTGTAAAGTATCTTGTGGTTAATACGAAGATTGAAAAGCCCGTGAGACTTTTCGGAATTACGGCGGCAAACTTGAGCGATTTGACTTTTGAACAGCTAAAATTCTTGTAGTAAAAAACTTTACACAATACCTTGCAATATTTACTACCGTGTATTATAATGTATTCAGGAGGTAAGATATGAACACACAATTAAAAAAAGGGATTTTAGAATTATGTGTCTTATCGGTTATATCAAAAAAAGACAGCTATGGATACGAAATTATAGATCAGATAAAAGATAAGATACCAATGAGCGAGGGAACAATTTATCCTATGCTTAGAAGATTGAAAAACGATAAATACTTGGAAGATTACACTGAACAATCAGAGTCAGGTCCATCCAGAAAATACTATAAAATAACAGACGAAGGAAAGAAATACCTACACTCACAACTTGAAGATTACAAAAACATGGTTGATAGTGTGAAGGCCTTGTTAGAGGAGGGTTTTTAAATGAATAAAGAACAATTTATGGAACTTTTAGATTACTATTTCAGAAATGTTGATGAAACAACTTACAGAGAAATCAAAAATGATTACGAAGAACATTTCAGAATTGGTGTTGAAAACGGAAAAACTGAAGAAGAGATTTCAACAGAATTAGGTAATCCAAGAGAAATATTCAACGAATGTAAAGAAGCTGGAATTATTAGAGAAAATAACTTCTTCGGAATGTTTAACTTGGATAGCATTGGTGATTTCTTTAATTCTAAAATTTTCGACCAATCCAAAGACAAAGACTATGATTTGTCACAACAAACATTGGAATTCGACAATGATTTCCACAGAATTGAAGTTAAGTCAAATGCGGACATAGATGTGTCAACTCACGAATTGGACAAAATAATCGTAACTTACACTACAACTGATGAAACTCAAAAGTTAGATGTAGATTATATGAATCACGTGTTGAAGCTTGGCAAAGTTAAAATGGAAAAATTCTTCCAAAAAAGTTTCATCAAATCAATTTCTATCAAAATTCCACAAGACAGTGATTTGGGATTAAACATCGCTACAGCAAGTGGAGATGTAAATGTAGATGTTATTAGCAATGATGTTACTTGCAACACTTCAAGCGGTGATGTAAATATAACAACACAATCGAACAATGTAAATGTCAACACAGCAAGTGGAGATGTTCAAGTTTCCAAATGCAAAAAAGAAATCTACGTTAATACTGTAAGCGGTGATGTGAAGGTAAATTCTGAAAATCCAGAAATCACAGTGAACACTGTAAGTGGCGATATCGAAATCGATGTTGACGAAAACAAAGATTTGAATGTTAGAGGTGTATCTAGCGATATTAATATCCATATCAAAGAAAAGAAAGGTTCTATAGAACTTAGAACTGTTAGCGGAGAAATTCAAATCGATAGTTACTACAAAGATAGTTCGAAAAAAATCAGTAAATCTCACGACCAATCATTCTCAAATGATGAAATTGAAATAAGTGCTGCAACAGTTAGTGGAGATATTACTGTAGATTAGAATCTAAATAGACTGCAATGATTTTTCGTTGCAGTTTTTTTTATTGTAAATTTACAGTTAAATATTATTATAACGTAAAAAAAACATTGAAAATATGATAAAATAGAAGGTAATATGGAGGAATAATAATTTTGAAAATAATAGTAACTTGCGCATTCGGTTTGGAGAGCTTGGTCAAAAGACAACTTTTGGATATGGGCTATGAGAATTTGAATGTAAACGACGGAAGAATAATGCTTGAAGGCAATGAAAAAGATATCGCAAAATTAAATATAAATTTGAGATGTGCAGACAGAGTTCTAATCGAATTGGGTAATTTTAAGGCTGTATCATTCGAACAACTTTTTAAGGGCGTTGAAAAAATAAATTGGTTGGATATTTTAGAAGCAGATTCTAATTTTATTGTAGAAGGCAGAAGTTACAAATCAAAATTATTTTCTATTAAAGACTGTCAATCGATTACAGAAAAGGCTATTATCAAATCTCTTCAGAAAAAATACAAGGTGGATTGGTTCTCAAAATCCAAGGGGAGATTTAGGATTGAAGTTAGTCTGGTAAAAGATATTTGTTCGATAACTTTGGATACCTCGGGAGACGGACTTCACAAAAGAGGATACAGACAGGACTCAGTTCTTGCACCTATAAGAGAAAACTTAGCAGCAGGAATTATCGATTTGTCTTTTGCTAATAGCGACAGACCTCTTGTGGATTTGTTCTGCGGCAGTGGAACTTTTGCGATAGAAGCTGCGAGAAAATTCAGAAATATTGCACCTGGAATTGATAGGAAATTCGATTTTATTAATTTTAATGATAAATTCAACGATGCCTACAAACAAGAGCGTACCAAAGCCTTGGAGAGCATTGATTACGATAAGAATATAGATATTTTCGCTAGTGATGTAGACGGCTCAGCGATTGAAAAAGCAATAGCAAATGCCGAAAATGCTGGAGTCAGAGAGGATATTAGATTCGTGACGAGAGATTTCAGAAATGTTGTGTTGAATGATAATTACTTCGTTCTAATATCTAACCCACCTTATGGAAAAAGGCTTGGCGAAAGACAAGAAGCCGAGAAGATTTATAAGGATTTGGGAATTAAAATGGCAAAATTTAAGACTGCATCACAATATATAATCACAGATTGCGAAGAGTTTGAGAAATTTTACGGCAAAAAAGCATCTAAAAATAGAAAGATGTACAACGGAAATATGAAGTGTTATTTATATCAATATTTTGGTCCGAGACCTAAATAGGAGGAGATATCCTTGGAGAAGAAATCAAGTGAAGATGTTAGTGATTTCAAAGGATCTGATTACGAAGTTCTAAATTCTATGAAGGATTTAGTTAGAGTAATAGATAAAGATGGGGTAATAATATTCGCGAATACTAGCATGATAAAATCTATGCCTATCAATCCTATAGGAGTGAATTGCTATTTGGATTACAGTGATGATTTTCCGAAATGCTTGGCAGATAGAAAATACCGTTTGAACAGCACTATCAAAGAAAAAAGAAAAATAAATGGCGTGGATTATTCCATAACTTCTTCTCCAGTTATGGATAAAGATGGAGAAGTGGTCAGCACTGTCGAAGTTTTCAGAGATATTTCAAAAGAGGTCAAAACTCAGATCGATTTGATTAATGCGAACAAGGACATCAAGGATGAGATTATATTTGCCAAGCACATTCAAAGCAAAACTTTGCCTAGTAAGGGTGAGCATGTTGGTTTGGATTTGGATTACAGCTACATTTCGTCAAGGGATTTGTCCGGAGATATCATCGATTGCATTGACATTGACGAAAGATTTGTGGGAATTTACATCGCAGATGTTGTGGGCCATGGAATCGCTGCATCAATACTTACGATGTTTATCAGACAAACAATGAGGTATTTGGTAAGTAGAATTACAGACTCTAGACCAAAAAGAGTGCTGAAGGATTTGAATACAACATTTACTGAACTTAATTTATCGGTGGATAAATATTTTACGATTTTTTACGGATTATATGATAGAAAACTCAAAATATTTTCATATGCAAATGCTGGTCACAATGGTATTCCATTTTTGATTTCAGACGATAAATTAGAAGAATTGAAGGTTACAGGTCATCCTATTTCTCCAATGTTTGAGGGAGTGAGCTTTGACCAAAGAGATATATTGGTTTCCAGTGGCGATGAATTAATCATGTATACTGATGGAATAACAGAAACTAGAGGATTTGACAACGAATTTTACGGCGAAGAAAGACTAAAAAAAGATTTAATGAAAGTTCCAGAAAATAGAATTGAATACGTGTTAAACGAGGTGAATTCTTTTAGATTTTTGGAACAGGATGACGATATTGTTCTAGTGAGTTTGAAGGTTCTATAGGAGGAAATATGTTCAAGCTAGATTTTTCAAATACGACAAGTCATAATTCTGTGGATACTTTGAGGACAGAATCCGTAAATGCTTTAGAAAAGCTTTTAAACAAATCCTGTGAAGGTAAAGAATTCACAGGATGGATTGATTTGCCTAAAAATTACGACCGAGAAGAATTCGAGAGAATCAAAAAATGTGCGAAAAAGATAAGAGAAAGCTCTGATTGTTTAGTTGTGATTGGAATCGGTGGAAGCTACATGGGAGCTAAGGCGATTGATTATGCGATGAGTGATTATTTTAAGAAATCCGACATCGAAATTATCTACGCTGGTTTCCAATTGTCTTCTACTTATTTGTCTGAACTTTTGGATTATTTGAAGGACAAAGATTTTTGTGTAAATGTAATTAGCAAATCTGGGACGACTACTGAACCTGCAATCGCTTTTAGATTTATCAAAGAATTGATGGACGAAAAATACACAAAAGAAGAACAAAAGGATAGAATTTTCGCAACGACTGATAAACAAAAAGGTGCTTTGAAGGAATTGTCTGATATCAACGAGTACGAAACTTTTGTAGTTCCAGATAATATCGGCGGAAGATTTTCCGTTTTAACTTCTGTTGGATTGTTGCCACTTTGTGTAAAAGGATTGGACATCGATAAATTGATGGTGGGCGCAGCAAATGCAATGGAAGCTTTTACACAACTTGATTACGAATCAAACTTTGCTTTGCAATACGCATCATTTCGAAATAACATGTATCGCAATGGAAAAGACATCGAAATACTCATTAATTACGAAATGAGATTGAAATATTTTTCTGAATGGTTCAAGCAATTATTTGCAGAATCTGAAGGTAAAAACAACAAGGGAATATTCCCGATGATGTGTAATTTCACGACAGATCTTCATTCAGTAGGTCAAATGATTCAGGACGGACAAAAAAACGTGTTTGAAACTGTGATTTCAGTTGAAAATCCACGCAAAGATTTGTATATAAAATCTGACGTAGATAATTTGGATAATCTAAATTATTTGAGCGGAAAATCCGTGGATTATGTGAACAAGATGGCTACGCAAGGAACACTTAATGCGCATTTGTCTTCAAATGTTGAAAGTGTTGTCGTGAAGATTGATGAGATTAATGAAGAAAATCTAGGATATATGATTTATTTCTTCGAAATGAGTGTTGCGATTTCGGCGCTTGTTTTGGGAGTGAATCCTTTTAATCAACCAGGAGTCGAAGAATACAAGAAGCAAATGTTTAAACTATTAGAAAAGCCGGGTTATTAATATGAAAGAGTTAAAGAAAATAATTTTGTACGAGAAAAGCTATGAGATTTCGAAAATAATATTCGTTTTATTGACGTCTGTTTTATTTTTGAAATTTGCTAAGGTCGACCATGTTTTTGTCAAATCGTTTTTTATAACGGTGTTTTCATTCGTACCGATAATAGGAGCAGGAGTGTATTTTATTCCAGCAATCATTCTTAATTTATTAGAATCAAATACGCTCTATTTGGCAATGTATGCGTGGTTGTTCTTGGCGTTAATGAGCGTTGATAAAATAATTTACAGCGTATTTTACGATTTGCCATTTGATTACAGCCCAATATTTTACATCATTATGGGAATGATTTTGTATTTGATATTTGGCAAATACATATTGATGGTGTTTGGTTTGTTTGTGTACGGAATAAACGTGTACAACAATTACAACAAATACAAGAAAACAAAAGCTTTTTACAATAAAGCTTTGTTCAATTTCATTGATTTGAAACAAATTATTCAAGAAAATTAGAATACGGAGGAAATTGTGGAAAAATTATTGATTGCAAGAGGAAACGAAGATATCGAGCTTCTTTCAAATAAAGTAAATCAACATGGGCTTATCGTAGGAGCGACAGGAAGTGGAAAAACAGTTACATTGAAAGTGTTGTGCGAATATTTCTCTGATTTGGGAGTGCCAACTATTTTGTCAGATGTTAAGGGAGATTTGTCAAACTTAGCATCAGTCGGTGAAATGAATGACAACTTAAAATCCAGACTTGATGAAATGAATATCACAGATTTTGATTTCAAAAACTATCCTGTGAATTTGTGGGACGTTTACGGAGAAGCTGGACTTCCATTGAGAGTTTCAGTTTCTGAAATGGGTCCGATTTTGTTGTCGCAGATTTTGGATTTGAACGATACACAAGCTGGAATCTTGAATATTGCATTCAGGGTTTCTGATGAAGAAGGGCTATTGTTGTTGGATATAAAAGATTTGCGTTCTATGCTTAATCATTTGTCAGATAACAGGGAAGTTTATTCCAAAAAATACGGAAATATCACAACTCAAAGTATCAGTGCAATTATGAGAAAATTATTGTACATTGAAGATATGGGTGCAGATAAATTCTTGGGAGAGCCAAGCTTGGATATAAAAGATTTGATGAAGACGGATTCTGATGGACGCGGATTTGTGAATATAATTTCTGCAGCAAAACTTATCAACGACAAAAACTTGTATTCGATGTTTTTGTTGTGGCTATTGTCAGAGCTTTTCGAATCGCTACCTGAAGTTGGCAATCCTGAAATCCCTAAACTTGTGTTCTTCTTTGACGAAGCACATTTGTTGTTTGACAATGCAAACAAAATGATAATGGATAAAATCGAACAAGTTGTAAGACTTATTCGTTCAAAAGGCGTGGGAATATTCTTTATTACACAAAACCCGCTGGATATTCCAGATTCTATTTCTTCGCAATTAGGAAATAGAATTGTGCATCAATTGAGAGCTTTCTCTCCAAAAGAATTGAAGGCAGTGCAAAAAGTTTCTGAAACTTTCAGATCAAACGCCGATATGAATGTAAAAGATGAAATTGTAAATTTACGAACTGGTGAAGCGTTGATTTCGTTCTTGGACGAAAAGGGAGCACCAAGTATAACTAAAAAAGGATTGGTACTTCCACCACATTCATCATTTACGCCACTTTCTCAATCGGACGTGGATTATATCGTGAAAAACTCTGATTTGCATCAAAAATATTCGCAATCAATCGACAGAGAATCTGCTTATGAAATACTGCAAACGAAATTGCAAAATCAAATTAAAGAAGAGCCAGAAAAACAAACTAAGAAATCCACAAAACAAGAAAAATCTCCGATAGAAGATTTCGCAACTAAAAGCATCAACTCAATGCTTGGTAGTTTTACAAGACAAATCGGTAGAGATATTGCGCGTGGAATTTTCGGATCAATCAAAAAGAGCATAAAATTTTAATAAACCTCCCATGTGGGAGGTTTTTTAATGCCAGTAAATTTTATTTTATAGTTTTTCAGCGCTGATTACTAATGGTCTGGATTTTTCCTTATCAAATTCTGCTTTATTAAATCCGCCGTATATTTTTATTTTCTCAAAACCATTTTGTTCTAAAAGTTTTACTAATTCATCTGATGTTATTGGAAATAAATTGACGTCGTTTTCGATGGACTTATCAGCGGCTGTCATCACTGTGTTAAATCGTATAAAATCACCGTTTCTGAAATATTTTCGTACAAATTCAACTTTTTCGTTTTTGATAGTTGGAAGATTTCCCAAGTAATCATCATCTACTTGTAAAAATGGATGGAAGTTAATGATTTGAAGTACGTGATTTCCGTTTGGGTTTAATTTGTCATAGCATTTTTTCAAAAATTCATTTATTTTTTCTGTAGAATCCAAGTGTACCAAAGAATTTCCGATGCAATAAATCAAACCGAAATTTTCTCTCAATTTGTCGATATCTAACATATTCATACATTTAGCATCGATTTTGTTTTCATTAATTGCCTTGTCGACAAACTTTTCTTCCAAATCAATCCCCATCACATCATACCCATCATCTTGAAGTCTTTTTGCAACTTTTCCAGTGGCACAGGCAACATCCAAGATTTTGCCGTGAGCATGTTCTTCTAAGAAATTTATTTGCTTGTCGTTTGGTTGAAAAATATCTTCGTAATTATCTGAAATTGAATCGTAAAATTTACTCATATCATCACCTCTAATGTAATTATACCCAAAAGGATGTTACAATTTTATAAAGTTGTCATAATTTTGTAATAATTTCAAATCGTGTGATATAATTAGATAAATGAGGTGAAAACTTGATACGTAATAATCACGATAGATTTCTAGAAGAAAAAAGAAGACGCGCAGTAAAACGAAGGATTGTGTTTTCAGTATTTCTATTAGTAATTCTATTTTCAATCATAAAAGTAAAAAATGATAGACAAGAGCATTCAGCTGAACAAAAACAAGCTGAGATAGCTCATGAGCAAAAAACTTCTGAACAACAAAACTCCAAACCAGAAGAACCAGTGGAAAAAGAAAAAACTGATGAGGAAGTTTTTGATGAAATCAAAAAGAATGAAAATATTTACCAAAACACATTTAAGAGAAATGAATTGTTGCACAATTTGGAAGTTTACGCAAAGTACAATCCTAATGCAAAATTGGTGATGAAAAGCGCCGACGACATTCATCCTTCTCTTTTAAAACTTGCCGGTAACAACTACACTGCTGTGAATTTCGTGGCGAAAACAATTGATTCTACAATTAAAAACGACTATTCATATCCAGAAAACGCAAATAGTTCGAACGTACCATTGTATTTGCAATGGGACAAGAGATGGGGTTATGAAAAATACGGCTACGGAATTATTGGATTTACAGGATGTGGCCCTACAAGTTGCGCAATGGCTATGTCGTATTTGAAGAACGACCCTTCAATCACTCCAGCAAAAATAGCTGAAGAGAGTGATCGCAACGGATATTCTTCATCAGAAGGAACAAGCTGGGGATTTTATCCTTATATAGCAAGAAAATACGGATTGAAAGCTGTTCAAATGGATGCGAATTATAATATTATTAAAGAAAATCTAAAAAAAGGAAATCCAATTCTAATTTCTGTAAGACCTGGAGATTTCACACAAACGGGGCATGTAATGGTGATTTCGGGAATGGATGCAAATGGCAATATTATAATCAACGATCCAAACAGTTTTACTAATTCGCAAAAATCATGGAAATACGATAGATTACAACCACAAATCAAAGCGATGTGGGTGTTTAGTAATGGAGTATAAATGAAAAAATACACAAAATACAAAAAAGATCTTGAATATTCTTATACAATGGGACCTTTTCCAACTTATGAACTTATTGAAAATAAGGCTGATATTGTTGAGGAGGTCTTAATTTCTGAGGATTTCAATGACACAGAAAAATTAATAAAAATATTGAATGAGAAGAAAATTCCTTATACGATTTCGAGTAAACAAATCAACAAAATTTCACTAAAAGACAAGGAATATGTGATTGGAGTTTTCAAAAAGCAAAAATCAATATTACAAGAAAAAAACCACATAATTTTGGACGGAATAGACAATATGGGAAATCTTGGAACGATTATGAGAAGCATGCTTGCATTTGGTTACAAGGATTTGGCGTTGATTTCAAATACTTGCGACGTTTACAATCCTAAAGTTGTACGTGCGAGTATGGGAGCTTTTTTCAAATTAAATATTCAAAGATTCGATAATCTAGAAGATTACAAGAAAAATTTCCCGGAAAATAAGATTTATTCGTTTTTATTAGATGAAAGTTCAAATGAACTACGTGATGTAAAATTTGATGAGCCGTTTAGTTTGGCGTTTGGAAATGAAGGAGCAGGACTTCCACAAGAATACTACAATGAAAATAAGATTTTCATCAATCAATCGAAGGACGTGGATTCTTTGAATTTGCCGATAGCTTGTTCAATTGCAATGTATCAATCGAAGGTGATTTAATGAAGAGAGTATTTGTATTTGATTTGGACGGAACGTTGATAGATTCTATTGAAATGATTAATAATTGTTTCAATCACACTACACAAAAATTCGGACTCAAACCCGTAGAAAAGGAAAAATTCAATTATTTTCTTGGAGATGGACCTAAAATTTTGGTGGAAAAATCTTTGAATTATTTGATAGAACGCGATAATTTGGATGAAGAAAAAATTCATTCTCAATTTAACGAAATCTACGACAGCTACATCGAATATTACAACGGATATGATGATAAGAAAACACAACTGTATCCACATATAAGAGAATGCTTGGATAAGTTAAAAGAAATGGGCGCACTTGTTTGCGTATGCACGAACAAGACTCTTCCAGCAGCAGAAAAAATTTTGAATAATTTATTTCCGCAAGGGTATTTTGATTATGTATCTGCTTTGGAAGATGAAACTAAAAGGAAACCAAATCCGTATTTGCTTGAAAAAATAGTGGAGGATTTGGATATTAAAAAAGATGAGATTGTATATTTTGGAGACACTGACACAGATATTGAGACGTGCAAGAATGCGAACGTAACAAGTGTCGGTGTTGAATGGGGATTTAGAGAAAGAGAAGAACTTGTAGAATCGGGAGCAGATTTTGTGATTTCCGATCAAAGAAGGATAGTTGATTTTTATGGAGAATTACCAAAAAATATTGGATAAAACAATTGAAAATCTAAACGGAGGAGAAACACTTCTTCTTCACAGCTGTTGTGGGCCTTGTTCCAGTTATGTACTGGAATATTTGTCACGGTACTTTAAGATAACTATTTTGTTTTACAACCCAAACATTTCTCCACAATCTGAGTTCGACAAGAGAGTTGTGGAGCAGAAAAAAGTAATCGAAAATACAAAAGCAAAGTATCCGATAGATATAATTGTTGACAAATACGATCCCGATGAATTCTACGAAAGGGTGAAACCATACAAGGATTTGGGAGAGAAATCACAGCGCTGTTATGAGTGCTACGATTTGCGAATCGACAGAACTTTCGACATTGCAGATGAGATGGGTTTTGATTTCGTAACGACGACTTTGTCAGTTAGCCCTCACAAAAACAGTCAATGGATCAATGAAATCGGAGAGAAATTAGAACAAACTCACAAAGCGAAATTCTTGCATTCTGATTTCAAGAAGAGAAATGGATACAAGAGGTCAATAGAATTATCGAAGGAGTTTGATTTGTATAGACAAGATTACTGTGGGTGCATTTACAGCAAAAAAGAAGCAGAACAACGACATAAAAATGATTGATTGAATCGGTGATTATTCGCCGATTTTTTTGTGAGAAAAAAATAAAATTGATAATGGTGTTAAGTATTTGTATCGGCTAAAGTTGTTTGATATAATTAAATAAAGGAGATTTTATGAATTTTGAAAAAAATGTAATGGTTAAGAAATATAACGATGGCGTTATAGAAGAAGTTGAAGATGTTATTCTTAGAGAATTTTTGTTGGATATCAATATTAATTCGAAACCAATTGTAAAACTTTTGTGTATTGAAAAGGATTTACAAGAACTTGTGACGGGATATCTTATCACAGAAAACATTGTGAGACCAGAAGATATACAAAACGTAGATATAAATATTAATGGAAATATTTGTAATGTTGAGTTGAAAGATATCGATAACACTCCAAGTCATGTGACTACGGAAAGTGGCGATTACAAAAACGTTCCATACAATTTTACAAATAGAGATGAAAAAGTCACACCGATTGATTGGGACGAAGAAACACTGTTGAAGATTTCCAATTTTAATTTATCGGGATCTCAATTATTTAAAGAAACGGGCAATGTGCATTCTGTTGTTTTGGCGAAAAATGGGGAAATAATTTGTCAATGCGATGATATTGGAAGATACAATGCTTTTGACAAGGCTGTGGGTACGGCTGTGTTAAATGGCGAAAACTTATCTGATTTAATTGCATTTACCTCTGGAAGAATTCCTTCATCAATTGTTCAAAAATGTATCAATTCTGGAATTTCTGTAATAGTTTCCAGAAGTGCACCGACAGATGTTTCTTTGGAATTAGCTGAAAAATATAATTTGTCTGTAATCGGCTTTTGCAAACAAAGTCGTTTAAATATTTATTTGGATTTTAGAAGGAAGGATTAGTTATGAAAAAATTAGCGGATTTTTTGTATGCCATTATGGCAGGGGCGTTTATTGCAATGGGCGGAGTTGTGTTTTTGAGCCTAAACAATAAAATTGTCGGAGCATTCATGTTCAGCTTGGGACTTTTTGCGGTGTGTACTTTGAAGTACAATCTGTTCACAGGAAAAATTGGATATTTGTTCAATAATGATGTGAAAACTTATTTGCCATGGTGTTTGATGGTGTGGGTTGGAAACTTAGTAGGAAGTATTATTGTAGCGGAATTAGTTCGTCTTACAAGAGTTGCTCCAGGAATTATCGAAAAATCCACGAAATTGGTTCAAGTAAAAGCAGACGATAGTTTGATAAGTTTGTTTGTTTTGGGTATTTTCTGTAATATTATGGTTGTTCACGCTGTGGATCAATACTTAAACAATCCTCACGAAATTGGAAAATATTTGGGAATTGTAATGAGCATCATGGTATTTATCCTTTGTGGATTTGAACACTGTATTGCAGATATGTTTTACATTCAAATGGCAAGAATGTGGAATTCACAAACAATTATAGCTCTAATAGTGATTACTTTGGGCAATGTTTTGGGCGGAATTTTGATTCCAACAATGAGAAAAATCAACACTAAATTAAAAAGTGAATAAGGTTGAATAAATGTTATTAAATGTTGAAAAAGCGAAGGAAATACTTAAACAAAATATAGAAAAAGCATCTGAAATTGAAGAAATTGATATAGATGATGCGTACAACAGAGTTTTGGCAGAGGATGTGTTGGCTAAGTTCAACAATCCTCCATATCCAAAAAGTGCAATGGATGGATATGCTGTAAGCAGCAAAGATTCTGATAAATTATCTAAGAAGAAAATTATCGGGACAAATTATGCAGGAGACTGCAATGATTTTGACTACGAAGAAAATACTTGTGTGAGAATTATGACGGGAGCTTTTGTTCCGAAATGTTATGATGCTATCGTAAAACAAGAAGATTGCGATGCGTTTGATGATTACATTGAAATCAAAAAAACTTACAAACCTTTTGATTATTACATCAAAGAAGGAGAAGATGTGAAAGAGAATGATTTGTTAATTCCTAAAAACACTAGGATTTCTTCGATTCACTTGTCGATTTTGGCATCAAATGGCTATGCAAAAGTCAAAGTTTACAGAAAATTAAAGGTTGCATTATTATCGACAGGTTCTGAATTATTATATCCAGGAGAAGAATATAAACCAGGTAAAATCTACAGTTCAACAACTTTTACATTGAAATCTATTCTGAAAAATTCTGGAGTAGAAGTTGTGGAACAAAAAAACTGTCTTGACCATGAAGATTCAATTATTAGAGAAATAAAGAATTTGACACCCAAATCTGATGTTATCATAACAACTGGTGGAGTGAGCGTTGGAGATAAGGATTTGATGGAATCTTGTATGGGAAAAATCGGAGAGGTTTTGTTTCACAGAATTGCAATGAAACCAGGGACTCCTGTTATGGCATCAAAAGTCGACGGAAAGATTGTGTTGTCTTGTTCGGGAAGTCCGTTTGCAGCTTTTTGTAATTTCGAAGTTTTGTTTTGGGATTTGTACAATAAATATTATGGATTAAATGTAAAACAATTCGAAAAAGGAAAGGTCGTAAAAGGATCGATGAAAACATCTAGGTTACAACGATATGTCAGATGTTTTGTAAAAGATTCTGAGATTACGATTTTTGACAAACACAAGAATTCTATGTTACAAGATTTGACCAACTGCAATGCGCTTTTACTTCAAAAGCAAAACGAAAGCTTGGAAGAAGGTTCGATTGTAGATTATATTTATTTGGGTGAGATATGAGAGTTTCTGTAGGAATATTGGCTGGTGGAAAAAGTGTGAGAATGGGTCAAGACAAATTTGATTTGAACTTTTACGGTCACACTTTTATAGAAGAATTAATAGATAGGTTCAAAGATTACGAGGTAATTGTTTCATCTAATACAGCCGATTATTCTCCAATTAAAACTGTAAAGGACACTTATATTGATGCGGGACCTTTGAGTGGAATATTGGAGATTTTGAAAAATTCTACAAATGAATATGTATTTATAACTTCTTGCGATATGATAAATGTGAAACCAGATTTGGTGGATTTTGCAGCATCTATCGCAAGTTTTTCAGATGAAGCTGTAATTTTTGAAACAGATGAGAGATGCTATCCAACTTGTGGGATTTTTTCAAAAAAATTAATTCCCGTTGTGGAAGAAATGCTTTCTAACAAAGATTATCGCGTGATGAATTTAATTAAGAAAATCGATACGAAATTTGTTAATTTGAAATACACAATTTTTGAGGATGAATTTGTTAATATTAATTATCCAGAAGAACTGAAACAAAATGCGACGCCTTTGATTTGTATTTGTGGCAAAAAAAATAGCGGCAAGACTACTTTTATTAAAAAGCTTGTTTATGAATTGAAAAAAAGAGGTAAAACTTGCTCGGTAATAAAACACGATGGGCACGATTTTGAGCTTGATTTCAAAGACACTGACACTTTTTATTACAAAGAGTACGGCGCTTGTCAGACCTTGATTTTTAACGATAAATACTTTAAATTAGATGGTGGGAGTAAAAATATTTATGATTTGATAAAATTATTAGACGATGTTGATTTGATTATTATCGAAGGAATGAAGGATTCAGATTTCATTAAATACGAATGTACTCTTACAGATGATTTGGTATGTAGCGATGTAAATAAATATGGAATTATTAGCGACAGAAATTTTGTGGGTTACGATAATTTCGATATCAATAATCCATCAGAGTTTACAGACTACATTATCCAAAAATTTAAAATTTAGAAGGTATTTATGGAAAATATTTTGTGCAACATGATTAAAATAAATCGTGGAAATGATGTTTTGGTTTTAGATAAAGTAAAAAAATACGGTTGGGAAGGGTTAACTTTTCCAGGAGGACATGTCGAAAAGGTAGAATCTATTACTGAATCTGTTATTAGAGAAGCGGAAGAAGAAACTAATTTGGATATTGAAAACATAAAATATGTTGGAATGATTAGCTGGTACGACATGGACAACAACGACAGAATTGTTGGATTTTTGTACGAAACTGATGATTTTTCTGGAGAATTGATAAAGGAAAATGTCGAAGGGACATTGGAATTTATCGATTACGAAGATTTAAAAAACATGGATGGACATAGCGATTCTATGGGTGAAATTTTCGCTATTTACGACGGGAAATATTCTGAAATCGTGCTTTATTATGAAGATAATAAATGCGTAAAAAAGGAGTGTTATAAATAGTGAGAAAAGCTAAAGGAATGATGTTCGCCATAATCTCGGCGTTGATTTTTGGATTTACACCGATTATGGTCAGAGAAACTCTGAGCAATGGAAGTAACGTAATTATGACTTCTTTTTTAAGGGGGTTTTTCGTAATTCCATTTTTGATTATTTCATTGAAAAGCAGAAATGTCAGCCTCAAAGTTACAAATCAAGAATTGAAAAAACTAATTTTGATGTGTAGCATTGGTGGTTGCATCACAATGACAATGCTTTATGCATCTTATCAATATATTTCGGTAGGTCTTGCTACATCCATACACTTTATTTTTCCAACGATTGTAACAGTGTATTCGGTTTTGTTTTTGAACGAAAAAATGACAAAATACAAATTCGTTTCACTTATCGCATCGATTATCGGAGTTATTTTGCTTGCTAATAATGTAGGTGGAAGCAGTAATTTTCCATTAGGATTATTCTTGGCTGTGGCATCTGGTTGTACTTATTCTTTTTATTTGATTTATATGGATGTATCCGGACTTAAAAACATGGATAGTGTCAAAGTTACATTTTACAATTGCACAATTAACTCAACGATGCTTTTGGTATTTGGGCTTATTACTGGAGATTTTACATTGTCTTTATCAAGATATGCGTGGATAATTGCATTTGTGATTTCGATATTGGTTTCAGTATTTGGCACGCTATTCATTCAACTTTCCATTGTGAATGCTGGTGTTAGCACTTACACGATTTTTTCGACATTGGAACCAATTACATCTGTGATATTAGGAATTATTTTATTTAACGAAACTACAGATCCAAGAAGATTGCTTGGCTGTTTTATGATATTTTTGTCGGTGATGATACTAGCAGTTTCAACGAGATTTCAAGAAAGAAGAGCAAAGGGAAGTGTAAATAATGGATGATGTTGAAAGATTAAAACAAATTGTAGAACAAAGTGACAAAATCGTGTTTTTTGGTGGAGCAGGGGTGTCTACTGCATCTGGAATTCCAGATTTTAGATCAGCAACGGGACTTTACAACAAGAAAAACGACAGCGATTTTTCACCGGAATATATGTTAAGTCACGAATTTTTCGTGACACGTCCCGATTTATTTCAGAATTATGTTTTGGAAAATTTGATTATCGATGGAGTAAAACCAAACAAAGCTCATTTGTCTTTGACAAAGTTAGAAAAAGCTAACAAATTACTTGGAGTAATCACACAAAACATCGACAGCTTAGATACTATGGCTGGAACTAAAAATATCGCAGAAATTCACGGCAATTTGAGAGATTATTATTGCGTAAATTGCGGCGCAAAATACGATTTGGATTATTATAAACAAAACAGACCATGCAAATGCGAAAAATGTGGAGGTGTTGTTCGTCCAGATGTTACATTGTACGGAGAAGTTCCACCACAAAAGGAATTTGCAAAAGCAATCAGTTGGATTAACAAGGCAGACACGATGATTGTAGCTGGAAGCTCACTTGTTGTGTATCCTGCAAGTGGTCTTATCAATTATTTTCGAGGAAATAATTTGATACTTATTAATTTGGATCGTACAAGCTACGATAATATGGCAAATATCGTGATTCATGACGATATTGCAAAAACTTTAGAATATGTAACGAGGGATATTGATGAAAGATAAAATTAAAAATTATTTGCAAAAAGTTTACGGAGTGGATTTTTTCTCGAAAACAATGATAGTATTCGCTCTGATACTTTCTTTGATTAATTTAAAATTTAAAAATAGAGTTATAGAGATCATTACGATGGTTTTAATTGTGTATTTCGGAATTTTCAGAGTTTTTTCTGTTAACAAATATCAACGAATGATTGAAAATCAAAAATTTGCAAAAGCTGTAAAACCTATGACGGATTTTTTCGAAAAATATAAAATTAGAGCAGCAAATTCCAAGGACAAGAAGTATACTAAATGTCCTAACTGCAAAAAAGAAATGAAAATTCCAAGAAATAAAGGAAAAATCAAAGTAACTTGTCCTCATTGTGGACATAAATTTGTGAAGAAAAGTTAATAAAAATAAGAAAATCTATTATTGAGTTAGTCGCTTGATAATAGATTTTTTGTGTTTTTATTTGATAAATTATTCGGCTAAAATTAATAATTTGAGCTAAAATTGTATAATTGGCTAAAACTTTATGAGTTTATGTATATATATTACATATAATTGACCGCTCGAACAATAAATGTTATCATTAAAAAAATTAATTAGGAGGGGAAAATGATAAAAATTATATCAGATTCAGCTTGCGATTTGAAAAAAGCCTATATGGAACAAAATAACATAGGAGTTGTTCCATTTAACATAATAATAAACGAAGATAAATCACTTAAAGACAAAATAGAAATACAATCAGAAGAGTTATTGGAGATGATGAAGAATGATTCACAATTTTTTGCGAAAACTTCGCAGCCAAGTCCAGACGATTACAAAATCGAATTTGAAAAGGTAGCAAAACAAGGCAATGACATAATATGTTTTACGATAACATCTGAACTAAGTGGGTCTTACCAATCAGCAGAAGTTGCCAAGAGAATTATTCAAGAACAGTATGATGTGGATATCAGGATTGTTGATAGTTTATCGGCATCTCTTGGACAAGGAATTTTAATTAAAAAAGCCGTGGAAATGGTGGGGCAAAATAAATCGTTGGATGAGATAGAAGATTATGTAAACAAAATCAAATTGACTGGTAAGATTTTCTTATTAGTGGATTCTTTAAAATATCTTGAAAAAGGTGGAAGAATTAGCAAATCCAAGAGATTAATTGGAAATGCGCTTAGCCTAAAACCTATTTTGAAATTAGAAAATGGGAAATTAGACATCGTGGATAAAGTTATTGGCAAGAAAAGAGCTATAAAACATTTGATGAAATTGGTTAGTTCAGAAAAAAACAATGCTAACAAGGGCGATGAATTATTTGTTGTACATGCAGATTCTAAACAAGAGGCTAGTGAAATCTACGATGAGTTAAAAACTGAAAATAATTTGCCTTTTGATATCGAAGTATTATCTCCGGTTTTAGTTTGCCATTCAGGAAATGGCAGCATTGCTGTTGGGATTGTAAACACTGAAGTTTAATCTAAAATTATATATAGAAATTTTAAATAAAAAATAGTGCGTTTTTATAACGCATTATTTTTTTGTGTGATTTGGATTTTATTAACTACGATTTAATTAGGAAAAGTTTTTTGTTTCACGAACATTTCATAAAACTATCGTAATATAATATCAGATCACACGAATGCGTGTTATCTAAATATGAACTTAGATATTTTATGGAGGAAATTATGAGAAAAAATATATTAAAAGGAACTACTTTGCTACTAGCATTGTGTTTTAGCGTTGGAGCAGTTGGATGCCAAAAATCTGATGGAAATAAAGAAAAAGATTCAAAGGTGGTTAGTCCGAAAGAGGTTGGAATGAAAGATAATAAAAACTCTGAAAATGAAAAATTCAAACCTGCTGATTATTCATTACAACCAAAAGATGAATTTGTATATGAGTTTTTGGGATTGAAGTTCAAGCTTTCAGAACAAGTTAAAAAAGATATGAAAGACAAGAAGATTGCGATGTTGGATGAACAAAGTCCTATCGACAAGGAATTGAAATACGCTATGCTTACTTTCAGCAAATTAACTGAAGAACAAAAAAATGCAGTAGTCGATAAAATGGGTGATGGATACGAAAAATGGCAAAAAGAACTTGAAAGAGTTGGATCTATCGGAATGTTTGACAAAAACATGTCTGAAGCTGAAATAGCCAAAATCACAAAATGCGACAATAACAAAAAAATCGGCGAATCAAAAGATGGTAAGTTCACTTACTACATAAGTTCAAAAGGTAAAATGGATGAAGGTTTTGCAAAAGAATTTGCTAAAACTCAAATTGATATTATTGAAAAGAAACCACGTCCTGAAAATGGATTTGTATTATCTGAAAAAACTGATTTGGAAAACACAGAAGCATTCGACAAAAAATCGGTTAAGGGTTTGGGCAATTTATCCACAAAAGACATCAATGGCAAAGATTTCTCAAGCAAAGATTTTGAAAAATACGACCTTACAATGGTAAATGTGTTTGCAACTTGGTGTAGTGCTTGTGTGAATGAAATTCCTGATTTGAGTGAAGTTCAAAAAGAAATGAAAAACAAAGGTGTAAATATTGTAGGAGTTGTCACAGATACTGTAGACGATAATGGTACTAATAATGAAGCATTGCAAAAAGCAAAACTAATTCAAGAAAAAACAAAAGCTTCATATCCATTCTTAATGCCAGACAAATCAAACTTCAACGGCAGATTAAACGGAATACAAGCAATGCCAGAAACTTTCTTTGTCGATAAAAATGGAAATATTGTAGGAGAAACTTATTCTGGTGCAAAATCAAAAGAAGAATGGAAACAAGTTATCGAAAAAGAATTAGCTAATTTGAAAAACAAATAAAATTAGGTGATTTAAATGTACAAAAAATTTATTCATAGCCGTATATTTTCAGTTACGATTTTATTTCTGTCTGTTGGGATGATTTATTACGGTTACAACAACGGCGAAGTAAAAGTTGTATTGGATAAGGCTATAAGAATTTGCATGGAGTGTATTGGAATTGGATAAGATTAAAGATTTACTAAACTTTGGAACCAAGAAAAACAGATACAAAATAATGGATAATTTCAGACACGCTTTCCAATCGCTGTGGTTTTTGATTACCAATTCTTATGTAGAAGGTTTTAAAACCGGAAAGATTTACGGCGGAAACCTCAAGAAAATTTGCGTTCCGGGGATGAATTGTTATTCCTGCCCCGGAGCTAAAGGCTCTTGCCCGATTGGTTCATTACAAGCTGTAATTGGAAACTCTAATTTTAAGTTTAGCTATTACATAGTAGGATTTTTATTTTTCATTGGAGCTTTGATGGGAAGATTTGTATGTGGATGGTTGTGTCCGTTTGGATTGATTCAAGATTTGTTATACAAAATTCCTTTTTTCAAAAAGATAAAAACTTTTAAATACGATAAACATTTGAGAAAATTAAAATATTTTATTTTGTTAATTTTTGTAATAATTTTGCCGATGTTTGTGGTGGATATTTTGGGACAAGGCTCTCCGTATTTTTGCAAACTGATTTGCCCGATAGGAATGTTAGAAGGAGGAATTCCTCTCGTATTACTCAACAAAAGCATGAGAGGAGCGATTGGATTTTTGTATTATTGGAAGGGAACTATTCTGATACTTACGATTTTACTTTCAATAATGATTTACAGACCTTTCTGCAAATATATTTGTCCTTTAGGTGCGATTTATTCATTTTTCAATCCGATTTCTATTTTTAAATATAGATTGGACAAAGACAAATGTATTAGTTGTGGAAGGTGTAAGAAAGTTTGCCAAATGAACGTGGATCCTACGAAAAATTGCAATCATAAGGAATGTATCAGATGTGCAAGATGCAAAAATGCCTGTCCTGTTGACGCTATAAGCTGTGGAATAAAAGATAAAAATTAATACAAAAGTTTTTAGAAAAATATTTCTCAAAAATCTTTGACAATCCATTTATAGAAAATTTCAATAAATAATCCTTGGGTTTCGAAGTATATGTATGATACAATGTTATCGATAAAGATTTTTAGGAGGAATTTATAGTGAAAAAACTTTTATTAACATTAGCTTTAGTATCAGCTATAGCTTTTACTGGTTGTTCAAATAATTCAGATAAACCAGCTGAAAACGAAAAGAAAACAGAACAACCTGCAGAAAAAACAGAAGAAAAAACAGAAGAAAAAGCAGCCATAAAAGAAATGAAAGGCGCTGACCTTGAAGCAATCGAACAAGACAAGAAGAAAAAAGAAACTATCTTAGTTGTTGACGTTAGAAGCAAAGAAGAATATGACCAAGGTCACGTTAAATGGGCTATCAATATGCCAATCGACACTTTCGAACAAGAAGTTTCTAAGTTAGATGCTTATAAAGACAAAGCAGTTGTTACAATTTGCAACAGCGGTAAAAAGAGCCAACAAGCTGCTGAAATTTTAGTAAATAACGGATTCAAAGATGTTACAAACGCAGAAGGCGTTAAGAAATTTGAATACAAATTAGTTAAATTTGCTAACATTTTACCAGAAGATTTAGTAAAAGCTTCTGAAGATACTAATAACGTAATAGTTGATGTTAGAGATAAAAAAGATTATGATGCAGGTCATATCAAAAATGCAATTAACATTCCATTAGATGAAGCGGATGCAAGATTATCAGAAATTCCTACAGATAAACCGGTTTACACTTATTGCTATTCTGGAAATAAATCTGGTCAATTAGCGCAAAAACTAATCGACAGAGGAAACAAAGACGTATTCAACTCTTTAGATGGAACTAAAGAACACGATTACGAATTAGTAAAATAGTTTTTTAAAATTAAAGCGGCTCATTTGTGAGTCGCTTTTTTTACAGGAGATAAAATGAACGCAGTAATTTTAATGACCAAAATTCCAAATAAAAATTCCAAAACTAGATTATCGACAATTTTATCAGAAAAGCAAAGGATAAAATTTAGTGAAAGTTTGATTGAAAAAAATCTGAATATAATAAAAGATTACAAAGTTTTCTTATCTCTGACTCCAAATGAACTATTTTCTGATTACGAGAAAAACTCTCCTTATGATTGCATCAAACAAACAGGAGATGATATCGGTCAAAGGATGAATAATTCCATAAATTACGTTTTGTCACTAGGATATTCAAAGGTGATTTTGGTGGGATCTGACATTATAGATTTTGATGGAGAGATTTTTGATAATGCTTTTGACAAATTAACTACCAATGATGTAGTGTTCAGTCCAACTGAAGATGGCGGATATAGTTTAATAGGAATGAAAAAAACACACGATGTTTTATTTGAAAACAAGACATATTCCAATCCAAATGTAGAAAATGATTTGGAAAATAGTTTGATTGAACATGATTTGTCTTATTCTAAACTGAAAGAAACTCACGATGTAGACACTGATATTGATTTTATTAAATACATATCTCAATCGAAAAATGTGAAATTACTTGGCAAAGGTGAGTATAATTCCAATTATCTAATAGATGGTGATTATTTGATAAGAATTGCAAGAGGATCCCAAATGCATTTGACTAATCAGATAGAATACGAATACAATGCCTTAAAATTCTTGGAGCAATCAAAAGTTACCCCGAAAGTCTACGATGTGAAAAAAGATGAAATGTCTGGCATTTGTTATTTAACAGAAGAATATTTGATTGGTAGAGACTTGAATTATCACACTGATTTAGAAATCGCAGCGTATCTTTTATCACAAATTCACTCTGTTGATGTAACTGGCAAAGATTTTATAAAAGCAGACAATCCATTTGAAATGATGTTTGAAGAATTTACACAGATGTTTTCTCATTATCAAAATTGGGACAAGAAAAGTCAATCTACTGAAAAGAAAATTTCAGATATGCTAAAATACATCAAAAATTTGGGACTGGATTCTATACTTGAAAATCCATGCCTTATCAACACTGAACTCAATAATAAAAATTTTATAATCGGAGAGAAATCTTATATTATAGATTGGGAAAAACCGATTATAGGAGAGCGTGAACAAGATTTGGCGCATTTTTTGGCACCAACGACGACTTTTTGGAAAACAGATGTAATATTTGATATGGACACTATGTATGATTTCTTGGACGAGTATGATAAAGTAGCAAAAGTAAAAGTTGATAGAAAAAAATTCGTAAAATATTTGTTGTTCACATGCCTCAGAGGAATAACTTGGTGCTCAATGGCATACACTCAATATGTTGATGAAAACAGGGATAATGGATTTACTTTTGAAAAGATAAAAGCATATTTGTCTGATGAATTTTTGGATAATATATGGGAGTTTATAAAAGCGAATGATTTCAGTAATAGTGCCAGTGTATAATGAATCTGACAAAATCGATAGATTCATCGACCACATGGATGTTTTTGATGATGAGTTTGAGGTGATTTTCAGCGTAAGTGGAGATGACGACACGTTTGAAAAAATCAGAGACAGAGGATATTATCCAATTAGAAGCATCAAGGGTCGTGGCAATCAAATTATAAATGGAATTGCAAATTCAACAGGAGAAATAATTCTGATTCTTCACGCGGATACTTTCTTCACAGAAAATCCAAAAGAAGAAATCAAATCAATTTTACAAAATTATAAAATGGGTTGTTTCAGCATTTCGTTTGTTCCAAAACAGTTTATAATGAAGATTGTCGCATTTAATTCTAGTAATCGTGTCAGACAAAGAAACATCGCATTCGGAGATCAGGGAATGTTTTTCACGAGAGAATTTTACGATGAGATGGGTGGATTCAAAAATATTGATTTAATGGAAGATTACGATTTTTCGATTAGAGTAAAGGAAAAAGGATACAAAATTTTTCTTTCAAAAATGAAGATATATTCTTCATCGCGTAGATTTCAAAAAAATGGGCCTTTTAGGACTATGTGGATGATGCAGAAATGTCAACATATGTATCGCAAGGGGGAAAAAGTAGATGATATCAAACAAAAGTACAAATGATTACTTACAAGAAGTTAAGGACAAGTGTATTGAATGTGGTAAATGCACAAAATGTTGTCCTTTTTTGACGAAATACAAAATTAATTTAAAAGATTTTGCTGACAGACAAGACTTGGCATTTTCTTGTTTCTTGTGTCAAAAATGCAAAGCGGTGTGTCCGGTTGATTTGGATGGAAAAAAGATTTCTCTTATTTTAAGAAAACAAAATCCAAAATTCGAATCTGTAAAAAAACAAAAAGAAAATTATTTCTTCAAAAACAAATCTAAAAGAAAAACAAAAGATTTGTTGTATTTGGGCTGTAATTTCCCAGCATTTTATCCAGATACTACAAAATATTTAATGGAATTATTCAACAAAGAAGGATTTGATTATTCAATTGATTGTTGCAATCTACCAAGTGATTATACTGGATTTGAAAATAATTATATGGAAAGATTTGAAAAAGAACTCAAAGACAAAGAAGTGGAAAGAATTGTGTGCGTGTGTCCAAACTGCTTTCACAAATTCTACAAGAATTTGTCGGTTGAAGTTATCACGATTTTTAAATGGCTTGAAGAAAGAGATATGATACACGATATTGATGAGGAAGTAAATGTGTTTTTCCCATGCTCTGACAGGTACAATCACATAATATTTGAAGAAATCAAAAGGCATATCAAAGGATTTAACAATAAATACATAAGTACAAACTGCTGTGGAGCAGGTGGAATTGCAGGAAAAAGCGAAAAAGACATCGCAACTCAAATGCAAAACTCCATTAAAAACGAAAAAATGTATACTTATTGTGCTACTTGTTCATCCAAGTTTGTAGCAAATAATGAAGTGCACCATTTTGTAAGTACAATGGTTGGTATAGATGAAAAATGCGATCCAAGCTTTTTCAAAAATGCATTAAAAGGAAAATTTAGGGGGAGAAAATGAGATTCGAAAATAGAATTTCTGAAAAATATAAAACATCTGGCGATATTACAACACTACAATTAAATATAACTGAAAAATGTAATTTGCGTTGTAAACACTGCCACGTTATGAAAAATAGTGAAAATCTAGTAATGTCCAAGGAAATCATGCAAGATTGCTTGAATTTTTTGGATAACCACAAGATGAAAACTGTGGATATTACAGGTGGAGAACCAACAACACATCCAGAAATTGTGTGGTTTATGAAGGAATGCTTGAAAAGAGTAGACGAGCTTATTATTAGAACAAACGCCACTGATATCGAAAAAAATCATGAATTAATGGATTTATTTGATAAAGAAAACATAAAAATCGTCGTATCTCTTCCTTGCTACACACAAGACAATGTAGATAGCCAAAGAGGAGATGGCGTATACGACAAAGTCATTGCTAACTTGAAGAAACTTAATGAAATGGGATATGGAACTGAGAAAGAATTGGATTTAGTTTATAATCCACTTGGTGGATTCTTGCCACCAGAACAATCCAATCTTCAATCTGATTATGAACGCGAATTGAAAAAGAAAAATGTTGTATTCAATAATTTGTTCACTATTACAAATATGCCTATTGGATATTTCAAAGATTTTTTAATTGAAAAAGGCGAATACGAAGATTACATGAAATTGTTGGAAGATAATTACAATGAAGAAACTTGTGAAAATATAATGTGTAGATTCCAAATTTCTGTGGATAGCTTAGGAAATCCTCACGATTGCGACTTCCACTTAGCAGAAAAAGTCCCAATGAAAGACTACACAAACATCAAAGATTTAATTGATGTGAAGGATTTGTCCAGAGAAATCGTGTGGAAAGATTACTGCTACGGTTGTACTGCAGGAAGTGGATCAAGTTGTGGAGGTGCATTGGATGAGTAAATTAACTAACGAAGAAATTTGGCAACTATTTACAGAAGGCATAGATTGTGCGCAAGTAGTTTTGAGATATTTCGCAGATGATTTGGGAGTGGACAAGGAACTTGTTACAAAAATTGCATCACCATTTACAGGTGGAATGTACAAAGGAATGACTTGTGGAGCAGTAACTGGTGCCTACATGGTTTTAGGAATTAAATACGGTCATTCAAAGCCCAATGAAGGCGAAAAGAAAGTTGAATTAGTAAAAAAAATGTTCGAATTCGATACCAAATTCAAAGAAAAACAATCTACGATAATTTGTGAAGAAATATTGGGAGATAATATAGCAGAAAATCTTGAAAAAATCGAACAAGAAAACACGATGCAAAGAAAATGTCCACAAGCTGTGAACGATGCGATAGATATATTAGAGGAAATGTTTGAAGAAAAATAAAATGAGAGCTGTCTACTTCGGTAGGCAGCTTTTAAATTTGATGACTTTAGTCAGTTGAGTTCGCTTGCGAACGAAACAATAAACTACCC
>NZ_JBKWZF010000003.1:0-12008 GCF_046991905.1 Finegoldia sp.
ACTGCACAAATGGCAGCCATCCATACTGACCAGCATTGATTGTATGGTCATTTCTATCTTCTGGCTCGTATTTATCTTCCTGCCAACTGTAAACCTCCAGCTCTCTGATGTGATGTACGCAGTCATCAACAACTAGATAATCACCATGATATATCCACCCTTGCTGCATATGGATACGGTCAATGATGGTTGTTTCTTTCCATGCGTCGTTAAATGTATAAATACACGGGTGAGTCCGCTTATATTTGTATAACTCTGTCAGCGTAGCTTGGTCTGCGCAGTCAACAAATACATTTTTTGCAAATCCCCAATCCTCCCTGTTTCTGTCAAGAAAGTCTATAAGTCTTCTTACAACATCACTTGGCGCAAGCGGTGTATTCAGATCAGCGTTGTTGTATACTTCCTCGTTTAGTATGATGACCTTACCGCATGTTGTAATGCCGATGAACAATAAAGCAATGGTATCCGGACTATTCGCTGAGTACGATGTATCAACGCCAACAGTAAAATACCGATACGTATATTTCTTCGCATCGGCTTTTGATATGACATTTTTACTTCTACTGAAATTCGGGAATACAAGCCCTGTAGCACGACCACGTAGACCAAGAATCTTATTCTTATACATTTTCGTGCCAGGTGCCACTGCCTTTTTCTTTCGCTCAATAGCTTCCTGTGACAATGCAGCATTGTCGTTGAAATTGAAATACCAGTGTACCCACCCTTTTTCTGCAGGCTGATTCAGCATATACAATAATTCCTCTGGATAATCTTTTCTGTATTTTTTCAGAGGTCGTGACCTGTTAAGAAACTCATCATATACAGGAAGAGAAGGATCATCAGGGTTTGAAGTCGTCATCATGTAAACACAGCGGTGGGATATCTCACGCAAAAACTCCATATCAGCAATGTTTACCTCATCAACATACACACATCCTACTTGACCACCAAGCACTTTCTGCCACCGCTTTTTATTGTCATATCCACATATGTAAATGATCTTAGTGCCTTTGTTTGTTTGATACTCAATATGAGGCAATCTGATTTTACGTTTACCGGATGGATAGTACTCTGCTACTCCGTCGAATTGATCGAGCAGCATCCGCTCTCCATTTATGACGTTTTTTTCCACTGTACCTAGATCAGCACCAGCGATAACATGAAACCTTATGCCGCTATTTGCAACCTTACACATGAATTTGAAAATGCCGACGGTTGTTTTACCACAGGCTGTAACACCTTCCAGAAATTCTCGCTCAGTGTCTAAGCGAAGGAAATCCTTGAACTTAGGCGATAGTAATAACATTGGTTGTGTCATACGTCATCATCTCCAAGTGGTTGCATTTGATCTACAATACCAGTGATAGCATCCATTTTGTTCTGTACGCTCTCATCAGGAATATCATTGCTATCTGCTTTCAACTTATCCGTCTGTGCTCTTAACTGCTCGATCTGTGCTTTCTGCAAGTCTGTAGCCCATCCCATATGGTCAGATAGCCATTGCAACGCCTTCATGCGGTCCGGAAGCTTAATAGATGCGCCATCCTTCCCCTGCTTGACTTCGCCTATGAGAGTACCGTCTACAGTTGTGTGATGTCGGAAGTGTACGAAGTTCTTGCTCACAACATCCCCGCTGTCTGCATCAATTTGATCAGAACCAAATTCAAGGAAATCTGTTATGTCCGCAAAGGCAATATCCATGTACTTCTGGAAGATATCTTCTTTTGTGAGCATGGACCGTGCATAGCGCTCTTTTTTGAGCCGCATGATTTCATCTTTTATCTTTGGGTTTCCTAGGGTCTTGCTTCCTTCACACATTGCTGTTTGATATGAGCAATCATATGCTTTCTTGTACGCTGATGTTGCGTTGAATGACTTTGAGTAATACAAACAAAAAAGGCGCTGTTTCTCGGTCAGTTCTTCATTGTTCAGTGTTTCTATTTCCTCCGGCAGCAACTCTGTTTCAGGCGGCCCTTTGTCTTTATCTGCATCTGCAACCAAAGTTGCAACTTTTTTCTTGTTTGGTTGCAACTTTTCTTTCTTCCATGCTCTGGATGCTAATGACTTTATAGAGGATTCTTTTATACCGGTTATCTCAGATATTTCTCGGTACTTCTTGCCTTGCAGCCATAGCTCTTTTGCCTGCTGCTTGGTTTCTTCATCAATAACCGCCATATGATCTCTCCTTTCATTTCGCTTTATTATAATTCCAATGACTGCTTGTACTGTATCCTACTGTGTTTTCAGTCCGCCTGCGTGCGTTTTCTGCGTCCAGTGCCTTACGCTCTGCCTTATACCATTCGCACGCTCCGTGGCATCCTGGATGGCGTTTAGGGCAGTCTTTACATACTGTGATCATCCAAATCCTCTGGAGTAACACAGAAAACTAACAACAATATCCACCATAAAGAGTAGTTGATACACATGTATAATGCCAGTGTAATGAGGTATGCGTTGAATAACAGACAACCTATACTGATGAGTAAATCACATATATATTTGTATTTCATCCTTCCAGTCCCTTCTTTCTCTTACTAAAGCAGAATGAAAATCCGAATACATTTAGCTGTAACCATGCCTCTGCGTATTTCTTACCATTCTCGGTATACTTTGTGATATAGTGATGTAGCATTTGATACGCCTTCCTTTCTGGGTAAAAGAAAAGCACGTTTTCTCCTGTATCCCTTATAACGGGCAGTTCTACGTGCTTTGTTTAACAGGCTCTCGGTTAATAGCATACGTCTATGCGTCCTTAGCCTCTATAGAGTTATCTGTGCCACATTGTTAAGAGGTGCGATAACTACGTTTTAATTTTAAAGCGCCCTTTTCAGACGCTTTACGCTGGTAAGTCCGCTTAGGATTCCTTACCGCTTTTTCTTTTGGTTATTCCGCCACCAGGGCAACCAATATATCTAACAGGTATTCTCATTAGTATGAGGTCCTTCCCTGTTTTGATATTTTTTTAATTGTGACATACCGCCGTTAAGCCGTACCTACCCACGCATATGCCACTGGCGATTATTTGTACGAACAATCACCTTTAGGAAAGGTTGTTTAGCGATGCGTGCGTACACTTACATCGCAGGCCGTTTTTTTGAACAAGAAGTATCTTCCTGTTCTTTCCATGCTATCATAATATCACGGAAAACCCTTTACTCAGTAAAGACTTTTATTTTTTCAACTGGCTTAGGACTGCTCTATTCATATCTGAATACATAGTAGGCTTACTTCGATTATGATTATACGCTATATCATCATGCTTTTTGTTTCTATCAATGTAACACTCTGTAATCATGTCGACCACCTCACCGTCAGCAATATTATTCAGCACTTTGTTAACAATCACTGTGTCGTACAGTAATGCAGCTCTCTCCAATAAAAGCTCATCCTTCTTTTCAACCAGATAGTGATCCCATACATGACTTAGGTCACCGGCATTCTCCATGATGACATCCTTCATCACGACTGAGCTTACTCCATACATGTCATTCATTATCTCATCATACTTCAACCGATTCGCTTCTATCTTAGACAAGTTTCTATGATAGTTCTGGCATTTGTTATAAAAGTCCTTGCAGATTTCTTTATCTTTCCGCTTCTCTTTCTTCGATTTCATCAATACACCTCTTCCAGATACTGCTGCAGCTCCTCTGCTGTGTAGAATAACAATAGGAGATTGGCTTCATGCAGAACATAAGCATCATAACCATTCACCCTTACTTTGTCGATTTCCACTTTATACTTTTTGGACAATAATGTCGTATACCTCATTCATTTCCCTCCTGTTCATCGCTCCATACAGGTTCGACATAAACAGCACCACCACATCCATAATGGTCAAGGCAGCATATTTTTATATACAGCACCAACAGCCTAGTCAGAAAGCTATTCAGATTTCTGACTACATAGCTTTTTGATATTTGATTTTCGTTATCGTCCTCCGCATAAATACGATATTTAATCACCATCATCACTCCAGTCTAACGATTGCCCACACTTATGACAGAAATTCAAACTATTCACGTTACACTTATTGGCAATGACTGTCTTACATTTCGGGCAGTATGTATGACCTGCTGCGTGCTTAGCAGGTTTGATTCCTGATGCACGTTCAACTAATGGTTCCAGTGTCTCCAAGCGCTTGATATTCTCTTTGCAATTTTTTTCTATTTCACATGCTGGCTCATATTTCAGTACGCTCCATAATTCGCCATATGCTTTCTGATAATCATTCATTCAGACTGTCCACCAACTGCTTCCTGATAGATTCTATCTCTTTCTTGATGTATGCCGGTTCCTGATCATTCCAATTCAGCATATCGAGCATGTCATGTCGAATCGTGATAGCATACCCTGGACCATAACCATAGCTGAACCAGAAATTGATTTCTTTGTAAGGTGTCTTTTTGTACGCTCTCAGCTCACCACTCTGGTTTCTCGCAGCATAGCGATAGCCTGCAGCGTATAATTCTTCTAAATCCCTTAACTTCGCTTGTAGAGCTTTACGCTCCTGCTCGCTCATTTTCTTTTTCATTCTTCGCCTTCTTTCGATTAAACGGACACCAGTGTGGTGCCTGTGAAATGATGGGTATATCCGGATGCCCATAACATATAAAATCATTTTCTGTATATTTGCGTGCACTCATATGGTCGCAATAATACATCATGCGGCCTTTATGCTCACCGTGAGTTTCGAAGTATTTACAATTTACACACTTCTTCATTCAGATTCCCTCGTTGTGATACAACTAGAAACTCTATAAGAGCTTCTTTTATAACTTCTGAAGGTGTTTCCTCCAGTTTACTTATTTCAGCCGTAGAGGGCTTCTTTAACACCTCATACACTTCCCATTGATTCATGGTCTTACCTCACTAATGACCTGATTATTCTTATTGTAGGTGATAGGGATATAGCCTGTTGGCCCACTTCGGTTCTTTTCCAACACTAGAGAATAACCGTCATCATCCTGCCATACGAACAGAATCTTGCTCGCGCTCTGTTCGATTTCTCCACTATCCCGCAGCATTGACAGTTTTGGTTTTCCTGATGTTTTAGTGGCATCACGGTTCAGCTGACATAATCCTATGATCGTACAGTTATAATCTAAGCTGATCTTGCGTAGCTCCTTTGCAATTTCTGTCATACGTTCATATGAGTTTCTTGCTCGAGAACCAATAAGCCCAATGTGATCAATAATTACAATGATATGCCTTTTCCCATCATGACTGGCGACCATCGACCGGATAGAATCTATAGACTGGCTCTTGTCAACAACCTCGATAGAACGCTGTGCTATTGAATTGACAGCTCTATTCACATCATTTACCTCTATCTCTGACATTCTTTTGTATGATGCTATGTAGTTTTGGTCAAGTCCGCAGTTAATGGATATCAGCCTCTGATGAAGCTCTTGCGGGACCATTTCCAGATTGAAATACAGGCAATCATATCTCCATGACAGATCATTCAACAGGTTCAATGCGAATCCAGATTTACCTGAACCAGTCGCACCTGCGATAACCATAAAATCATTTTCTTTCAGCCTCAATAAAGAGCCCAACTGCTGATATTTCTTGAAGTAGATGCTTTTCTTATCATCTCTGCATGATTCTAAAAGCTTCTCTGAATCCAATTTGTAAGACTCTGCAGTATCTAATGTGCATACTTTCTGATATACTGCGTTGTATTCGTCCAAGCTGATACTGTGTTCTTTCAGTTTATCTGATATCTCAACTATTTTACGCTCCTTGAATTTATCAATCACAACACGCTGTATACGCTTGAAATTTTTTATATCTCCTGAATAAGGGATGTCTGAGCACCTTGCATAAAGGTCGATATCAAATCCTGGATAATCGAGCAATGCTTCAATCGTTATGAAGCCGTTTTTCTTGTAGTAATCAAGCATAGCCTTGAAAATATTTTGATATGGTCCTACGAAATGTTCCGGTTCTAAAATAGAAACTGCAAATAACTCATTGTAGACGGAAAGCATACCGATTGCAGTTGCTTGCGCTTCAATCATTGAACTGGTGTTCATAACATTTCCTCCAATCAACCGTTATTAGATTGCATGGAAGCGGAGGTTTCTCATTCTCCGCAATCCACGCATTTAATTTCTTCATGACTTTCTTGTAGTCCTGATCATGCATAATACTATACCAAGCCTTACAGACTTCTTTAAGGTTTCTACCATACATGAAATTAGGATAAATATTCAGAATCGTATTTATGACCTGTGTCATCTCTTCTTTCGTCATTACCAATCACCCGCCTTTATTTCTCTTGATGAAGATGTAATAAATTCATCAACTTCATCATTCCATCGTTCTCCATTCAACCATGTAGTAGGATAAGGGATATACTGACCATTATTTTTTAACCAGTCAGCTGATGTGACCTGTCTTTCTAAACCATCCATGATGGACTGATAGACCTGTTCGTTTTTACAAACACTGAGGAATTTTATATGAGACTTTTTCTTGTCTCTTTTTTTAGGATATGCTTTCCAAAATTCATTGAATGCATGTTCTCTATCGAATGCATTTTCCAATATCACACCACTATTTTGAGTATCGCAATCAGACGCACTTTGCGCAATTTGCGCATATCTTTTTTCTTTATTGTTATTTATATTTTTATTAGTTGTGGTCGTTTGGTGGGTCGTTTGGTGGGTAACATATTGCTCACCATCATCTAAAAAGCCTTTATTTAAAGTGTTTTCGGGCATTGCGCACTGGGTCACGCACTGGGACGTTTTGTGGGACGCCAAATCTGCGCAAATTTCATCGTTTTTTTGGTATAAATCATAGTTCAAAACAATGACCAGAGTATTAGATTTCGAGGGTATTTTATCAATCATTTTATTATCAACAAGAATCTCTAAAGCTGTTCTAACTTCACGTTCTGTAAGACCTGTTTCATCAGCTAATTTACGTCTAGAAGTTATAAAGGTCCCACGCTTGACAACTTCTCCCTTATACATTTTATCTGTCCAATTAGCCTTCATAATGCAATGTATAAAGACTGTTTTCACAGGAACATTCTTATACCAATCTCTTTGAGTTATCTTTCTATAAAGCAATATATACGTTCCCTTAGAAGCCATTATTTTCACTCTCACAATCAATACGAAGATCACTATGAACATGTTCGGGACAGATTTTATCGACACAATTTTGACAGATATATCCGATTGATTCTCCGGTAAATAATAGATTTATAAAAAATCTTCATAAAAGGGCAGACCAAAGCCCTAATTTATTGAATTTCTTTGAAAATTTAATATGTTTAATTGTTCTCAATGTATTAAGAATTGAAAAATAGGAAGTGACTTCCTAAAAATAGAAGGGAGAAGGTTATATGTTGAATGAAGTAAATTTAGTGGGTCGAATTTCCAATGTACCAAGAATCAGTCGAACGAAAGCAAATGTAAGTGTAATTACTTGCAATGTTGCCAATCAACGGAGTGAAAATTATGTGGACTTTATTCAATGTGTATTCTTTGACCAAGAATATTTGGAAAAAAGACTAAAAAAAGGTATGAAGATTTTAGTTAAAGGAAGACTACAACAAAATACCTATACAGATGCTGATACTGGAACAACGATTTATTATCATGAAGTCGTTGGAAAGGTATTGGAATTGATAGGTAAGATAAATACTGAAGATGTATCAAAGAAAAAAACTGACAAATCAGAAGTTGTCAAGGACATCAATGATACTACAATAGAAAGAGAACGCTATTGAATAGCTAGAAAGGAGAAATATCTATGATAGACCATAATGCTCAAGGTTGGAGATTGAATACTTGGAAAGAAGTAAAAAAAGTTATCGTAGAAGCCATGCAAAAGGGAAATATGTTTATTTCTGAAGCAGATGTTAATAATTATTACTTCAGCGATACAGATAGATTGGCTCAAGCACAAACGGAAACTGCCATCAGTTACATGGAGCAACAAATATTTGATGGATTAAGAGTATATTATTCCAAAGTTGATCCAACAAAAACAGAAGAAGACTGGAAAGATTTCTACTATGAAACAGCAGATGCCATGTTCACTGGTACAAATCAGTTTTTGCATATGCGACTATTCTATTTTGTCTATATACCGAATGAAAGTCGAGTCATGATTATCTATTCAGCACCATTTGACTTCTTTGACGATACAATTATGGAACACGAGTTTGAAAGAGAATGAAAGGAGTCGTAAAATCATTTAGTCGTTTGAAAGGATACGGATTTATCCAATCAGAAGAGTTGGAACATGAAGTATTCGTTCATTATACGAACATTGATGATATGGATGGTTTCAAAACATTGAGTATCAATGATAAAGTGGAATTCAACTATGATAAAAACCATAAGAGAGCAGTCCATGTCACAAAAAGAAAATGATACAAAAGAATAGAATTATGACAAAAAAAGGAATCATTATTTTTGATAGAAACATTGATGTAGAAAAGACACAGGAAAATGGGAAAAAGGTATGTGAAGCCTATGCACCTCTTATTCAACAGAGAATTCGATTGAAAATGCGTTTGCCATTGCATACAGGAAGTTTAATTCAAGTTAGTAGTGATATTAAGTCAGGTAATGGAATCGAAAGCGAATATATCAATCGGATTATGAAAGAGGGAGATCAAGTAGATTGTTTCTTGAATTACATAGATGAAATGATTGAAATGGATGAAAAGGCAGGAAAATATCTGAAGTATAAATTGGTGGATGAACTTACAGATGAAGAAATTACTTTAAAATTAGGTGTTTCAAGACGAGCCTTGTATGGTATCAAACCAAATGCGTATTTTCGTATAGCCATATGGAGTCATCAGGTAGCCTATATTAAAGAAAACACTTATGAATTTATTTTCAATTATGCAGGATTATATGAACGATTAAAGTGATAATCCATTTAGAAAATAAAGTGCTATAATGAAAATAGAAAGCGAGGGTATCAATAGGGGAATTTAAGTCAAGAACGAGCAAAAACTTAAAAATAATTCATTGGATATACTAAAAGATTAAAAATTATAGAAATAGGAGAAAAAAGAGTATGGAAAACCAAAATACAAATAATTCAAATTTGAACAAAGACGAAAAACAAAAGAAAAACCAAAAACGGAATGTTGTATTGATTGGATTAGCATTGTTGGTATGTGCAGGAGCAGGGATTGGATATGCTGTGTCTAATAATAATAAATCTACATTGCCATTGAAAGAAGATCTAATTTTTGAGTATGGAGAAGCAATTAAACTTGAACCTAAGACTTTTCTATCAAATGATGTAGAGAAAAATGTGTTAAGTTCCGTGGAATTAACTTCGGATTTAATGTCAAATGCAGAAAAATATACATTTGATAAGAAAAAGTTCACTGTAACATCCAAAGACAAAAAATACTTGGATGTTGGAGAGTATGAAGTCAGTCTTAAATATTCAAAAGAAAGCAAGGATGTGCCTTTTGAAGTTAAAGATACCAAAGCACCTGTATTCGAAGATTTCTTGACAGAAATTCGTATCGAACAAAACGCAGAAGATGTTGATTTAAAGGACTACTTCAAAGCTAATGATTTAAGTAGTGCAGAAATTACCATTGATAAGCAAGACTTTGACATCAAGAAAAAAGGAAAATATGATATTTCTGTATCAGCTACTGATAAATATAAAAATACAACAGAAAAAAAATCTGTTGTAGTAAAAGTTGTTGATAGCAAAGATGCAAAAAAGAACGGATTAACAGAAACCGTAGATGGCAAGATTCCAATGTCCAAAGAAACAAAAGAAAAAGTGGATAAAGGCGAAACAACGATCAAAAAGTCTGAAGATAAGGTAGAAAAACCAAACAGCGATAAAAATAATTCTAATTCAAACAACAATTCAAATAATTCAAACGAAAAACCAAATTCAGACAAACCTTCTAAGCCAAACAATGATAACAATACATCTAAACCTAATGAGAAACCATCTGAACACACTCATAATTGGGTAGAGCAGTTCAAAACAGTTCATCATGAAGAAAAAGGACACTATGAAAATGTCATGGTAGCTGACAAATGGATTGAATACAAGCCTATTTATGATTATGTAGTTCATGATATTTGTAATACTTGTGGATTCGATTTGACTGCTAATGGGGTGGATGGAGCATCTCATGCAAAACAACATATGTTAAATGGAGAACCTGGGGGACATCACTCTGAAACTGTGCAAATAGAAGTTGGAAAAGAAGAAATTGTCCATGAAGCTGTTTACGAAAAGAAATGGGTTGTAGATAAACCTGCATGGGATGAAAAAGTAAGTATTGGATTCAAATGTGAATGTGGCAAATGGAAATAAAATCTATACAATTACAAAATTCATGGTCTAATATAAATGCATAAAGAGAGTGGGTAATCACAAGAAAAGAGATAGGACGGCAATCCTATCTCTTATTATTGTTATGAGAAAACCCCTAGATAGTCTAGGGGTTCAGTGAAGCTTTAGCATTGGTCTGCGTTGTAACCTTTGTTGGAATCTTATTTGAAATAGATACAATGAAATACTTTGCTCCATTATCAAGTCCAAAGCAAAAACATTTAAAGATGAAGAATGATATTGACTTCTATAAGTTGAGTAACGGAAAACTAGGTGCGATTAACTTTAATAATATGATTCCTGTTCCTGATGGTTCATATACTTTAATAGGCACTAAGACACAGAGTTTAACTTATCAAGAACAAAAATATAAAGCATTATTACGAAATCAATTAAGATGGTTAAACCCTGATGGCGAGAAGTTAAGGGATATTGCTTCAAACTTATACATGAATAGAATAAATAACACTTTGCCTTTTCGAGTACAAAAAAGGTGTTGTGACTTTCAATTATTAGAAGAAAAGTGTAGAGAATATACAAAAATGATTTCTACTAAATCTTTTCAAGAATTAGAATATGATGAAATTGAGGAAGATTGTGCTGAAATAAATATTTAATAACAAAAAGATGGTATTCAATGAGAGGTATCATCTTTTTTTGGTGCGCCCAGCATGGGCAGTAGCTAGGTGGTGAAAGTCCACTACAGGCTTTGCAGTAGGAACTGTTAGCTTAAGACAAATATTTTCTTCCAAATGTCAATCTGTTTATATTGCTTGATAGCGATTCAAACAATTCTTCTTTAGAAATATTATGTTCCTTCATAAATCTCACACATAAGATACTTATAAAAATATCGACTTCTGTTTTCGTATAATTACTTACTAAAGTTTCGATTTCTAAAAGTGCTAACTCAGAGTCCATTTGTTTTTTATCCATAAGAACACCTCATTATTTTAACATGGTTATTATATCATGGACATTATTACAAATAATGCTAATTCTTTCAGAATGTAGTCTATTTGCTCCAACTCTATCAAAGGGAGTATAAATATACTAGACAAAGTGTCAGTTGCTCTTAGAATTCATTTAAAGTGGTAAATAAGACATATGTGGGTTTTTGTTCTATGCTTTGAAGAACATATTTAATATTCTATAGAAAATCTCTTAATTTTTTGGTTTTATAAGGTTTTCTTGGATTCTTTTCAATCTCTAAGAGTCTTTTATCTTGTGGGTCGGATAAATAATAAACACAGATACTCAAATCTTCCAAATCTTCTATTTTCTTAAACCCTCTACGAATGTAATCTTTCCCACCATCTACAGTAACTGAACCACAACTACAAGATTTAATATCGTGTGTTGATGTACTTTCAATAATATCTCCACAATTTATGCACCTAGCTCGATTTTTTACAATCTTCATTTCATCCTTCTCCTTCAAAAATATTATTTATATTTATAATTATAACATTCTCTTAATAATTCTGATTAAAAGATGAAACAAAATAGCATAATGCTATTACTTAAAGAGGGTACAATGTTCAAAAAAGTTTGTTTTTCTATAAGATGATATATCCTTGTTTATAAACTTGTTTATATTCTTGTTTACGGAGTGTTGAATGTTCAGTGTTTATCGGCTCAAAATGAATTTA